>DXLV01000047.1 GCA_019414545.1 Collinsella sp.
GGTCGCCGCGGTCGAGCTCCGAGAGGTCGACCGTCACTTGCGTGGCGGCCTGCGCCTGTTCTTGCTGGGCAAAGGCCATGGCTGGCGCAAACGCCAAGATGCCGATGGCGGCGGCCAGGGCAACGGCCTTATGCCGTGTGCGCACCGGGCTCGACCGTCCAGGTGATCGTTGCAACCTGATCGCCTTCGCCGGTTACGTGGAAGATGTCGCGCGTGACGCGGGCGACGTTTCCGCTTGTCTTGAGCTTGATTTTGTCCGTGCCGCCGGCAATGCCCTGGTAGCCCATGTCGAAGGCTGCATTCTTGGAAAGATCGAGGCCCGTCCCCTGCATTGCGGCGCTGGCGTTCTGGAGTGCGCCGTCGGGGCCGACCTTAAAGTCGATGGAGTTCTGCGCGGTTCCGGCCTTGGCGTCGGCAGCAATGGTCCAGGTGTTCATGGCGTCGATCTTCATGTTGGTGACATGGATGCCGTAGGCCGAATGATTGTCGATGGTGGTCGCGTCTTCTGAGGGGCCCTGAAGCGTGCCGTCGGCCTTGGCGACGAAGGGAATAACCGTCGGAACTTTGAACTCAACGTTGTCGATCTCGGTCCTGACCATTACTTTCGTGGTTCCAACGCGCCCGGCTGCCATAGCTGGCGTCGGGGCGGCGCTCATTGCGAGCGCGAGCGCGAACCCTGCGCCCACGACGAGCGCTCTGGCTCCGTTCATGTTCCTGGTGATGTCCATGGTCGTTCCTTTCTATTCGCCGCGGGCCGTCCCCGCGATGATTGGACGAATGCTGGTGAATTGCATGCGGTGCCGCGTCGGCCGGAAAAGCTAGTTCTCGGCTTGCTCAACCCGCACCTTGACACGTGTCGGATTGCCGTGGCTGTCGAGGGTCTTGGCATCGAGTGCCTGGATCTCGATGTACGCCTCGCCTTCTTTGATGTCGCCGGCGGGGCACGTCTCGATTGTCTTGCCGGTCTAGACCACACCGGATTCGTACATGGTCTCGTCGTTTTGGATGACGCGGAATCGCTGGGGAAATTTATTGTCTTGGACGTTTTGCACGTTGACGCGCAGCTTGCCGTCCTCCTGCAGCTGAGCGACCGGCGCGACCGAAATCGTCATCATGTTGTCGCGGACGATAGCGTCGAGCTCATCTTGGATTTCCTGACGCGTTTTGCCCTCGGCCGTCGTAACCGAAGCGCCCGCCTCGGGTACGGGCTGCGACTGCCAAGCGTATAGTCCTACGGCGACAAGGGCACAGACGATGACCAGGCAGGCAACGATGAGCTTCCTGCGATGCCCCAGGCCTGCAAAGTGGGGTGGCTTCTTCGCGCTCATGCGGCATCCTTGGCGGTATAGATGCGCGCAAAGGTGGACGGGTCCGCTCCAAAGAGCATGTGAAGCATCAGACGGCGCGAGTAGACGAGCTCGTCGAAGTCGGGAGGGAGCTCGATGTCGTGGATATGCGCGATGTGGTGGGCGAGCGCCGAGAACGACTCGGGGTCGCAGATCACATCGGTGGTAACGTGGTAGACCGTCGTATCGGGGAATGCCTCTTCGTCGAAAGGCAGGAGATGGGGATCGTCGTCGACTTCGATGGCGATGCCGTACTGGGGCCAGTAATATGCCATGGGAACCTCCCTGCTTCTGGGGCCAAAACTTCTATCGGTTTTGGCTGTCGACGCCGACCGTATCAGCCGCTACTTGACCAATTTCTGACCAAATGCTTGACGGATTGGCGTCTCCGCAGGTAAAAGGCGGCAAAAAATACTCCAACTTTTTTCGAGCGTCAATCGCGCGGTCGGCGACGGCGGGGCCATATGTGTCAAAAGCATCGTCTGCCGAGGAAATCAAGCCGCTCGCCGAATTGCACGAACGTAAAAATCGCCAATTATGGAGACGGTCTCGAACACGTCGACGAAACGATGCGGTAACATCTCCCTGCAAACACTGTAGTTAGCTAAAGGGGGAGTTCGCGTGTCTGCAACCATCAAACCCTTCACCGACGAGTTCGAAGAGTATGGTCGCGATGAGTCTCGCGCATCGGGCGAGGCCTCGAGCATCTCGTTTCCGACAACGGAAGACGAGGTCCGCGTCATTTTGGAAAAGCTCCATGCCGAGTGTGTCCCGGTAACGGTTCAGGGCGCCCGAACTGGCCTTGCCGCCGGCGCCGTGCCCCACGGCGGGCATATCCTCAATACTTCCCGTATGAATCGTTACTTGGGCCTTCGCCGCGATGAACAAGGCCAATTTCTGCTGCGTGTGGAGCCGGGCGTTGTGCTCTCGGAGCTGCGCAAGCAGCTGAGCAAGAAGGTGCTGCCGATCGCTGGTTGGGACCAGGTATCGCTTGAGGCCTACGAGGAGTTCCAAGAGGCCCCGGAGCAGTTTTTTCCCACCGATCCCACCGAGGCGTCTGCCTGTCTGGGCGGCATGGCGGCATGTAACGCCTCCGGTGCCCGCAGCTACGCCTACGGTCCCATGCGCCCACATATCACGGGACTCCACGTCGCGCTGGCTGATGGCGATTTGCTTGAGCTTCAGCGCGGCGAGGCTTTTGCCCAGGGCCGCCACCTGTCGCTCGTGACGGCAGCGGGCCGTGCACTCGAGCTCGACCTTCCCGACTACACCATGCCCAAGACCAAAAATGCTTCGGGCTATTTCGTTGCTGACGATATGGATGCCATCGATCTGTTTATCGGTGCGTGTGGCGCAATCGGCGTCATCACCGAGCTCGAGATTGCCCTGCAGGCGGCGCCTGCGGTCGTTTGGGGCGTGAGCTGTTTCTTTGACAGCGAAGACAAGGCCGTGTCCTTTACCGATTCTGTGCGTCCCGTCCTGTCCCACGCGGCTGCCATCGAATATTTCGATGCGGGCGCCCTGGATATCCTACGTCGCCAGCGCGAGCAGTCGACGGCGTTCGCCTCGCTGCCGGCGCTCGACAAAGACGCCAAGGTCTGTGTCTACGTGGAGCTCGACTGCGACGACGAAGCCCAGGCGACCGAGGAACTGTACCACCTGGGATGGGTGCTCGAGTTCGCGGGTGGCCGCGACGATGCGACATGGGTCGCGCGCACCGAGGTTGATCGCGAGTGCCAGCGGTTCTTCCGCCATGCGGTCCCCGAGAGCGTCAATATGCTGATCGACGAGCGTCGCCGCACGGATCCCACCATCACCAAACTGGGTTCGGACATGTCGGTGCCCAATGCACGCCTTGCCGATGTCGTGGCCCTCTATCGCCGCACGCTGGCCGAAAGCGGGCTTGAATCTGCTGCCTGGGGGCACATCGGTAACAACCATCTGCATGTGAACATCCTGCCGCGTGATGCGCAAGACTACCGTCGTGGTGGAGAGCTCTTTGCCCAGTGGGCTTCCGAGGTCACGGCCATGGGCGGTGCCGTTTCTGCCGAACACGGCGTCGGCAAGATCAAGGCGGGCTTCTTGGAGACGATGTACGGCCACGAGGCCATGGTCGAGTCGGCGCGTCTCAAACTCCAGCTCGATCCTGCCGGCCAGCTGGGTCGCGGCAACCTGTTTACGGAGAAGCTCTTGGATGAACTCGTCCAGAAAGGGGGCGCGTGAAGATGAGTGATTTCCATATGGTGGTGTGCGTCAAGGCGGTGCCCGGAAGCACCGAGGTCAAGATGGACCCCAAGACCAATACTATCGTGCGTGATGGCAAGCAGGCGGTCATTAATCCCTTCGATGCAAGTGCCCTCGAATGTGCGCTAGCGCTGAAGGACGACTTTATCGGCTTTGGCATGGACGTGCGTGTGACGGTGGTGTCGATGGGCATCCCCGCGACCGAATCGCTGCTGCGCGACTGCATCGCCCGCGGTGCCGACGACGCGCTGCTGCTGACCGACCGAGCCTTTGCGGGCGCCGATACCCTAGCCACCACCTATGCCCTCAAATGCGGCATCGAGGCACTCGATGAGGACTTTGACCTGCTCATCTGCGGCAAGATGGCAGTGGACGGCGATACGGCCCAGATCGGCCCCGAGCTGGCCGGCGCCTTTGGGGTCCCCTGCGTGACCGACGTGAGCTGTGTGCAGAGCGCGGGATTTACGACGTGTGGCTCGCTGGCGCTCGTCCACGGCTGCGATGCCGGCGAGGAGACGGTGTACCTGGAGATGCCGTGTGCGATGACGACCGCCAAGGAGATTGGCCAGCTGCGCATGCCGAGTATTGCCGGTATTCGCGCGGCCGAGGATGCAGACGTGCGCGTGGCCAGCGCTGCCGACGTAAACGCCGATCCTTCGCGTTGCGGCCTTGCCGGATCACCGACGCAGGTCGTGCGCTCGTTTGTGCCCGACCGTGACCAAACGTGCGAGGCCGTTGAGGGAACGGCGTCCGAGCAGGCGGTAAAACTTGCCAAGATTATCGAGGGGATGGCATAGATGAGCGGGCTGATTATCGATAGCGAAGCCTGCATCGGCTGTGGTCGCTGCGTTCGCGCCTGCGCCTCGGGCGGCATTGTGGTGGAGGGCGAGCGCCCCAATCGCTGTGCCCGCGTAACCGACGGCTGTATCCTGTGCGGCGGGTGCGTCGACGCCTGCCCCGTCAACGCCATCTCGATTGAGCGCGACGAGGCCGCCGGCGCGGCAGACCTTGACGCATATCGAGACATCTGGATCTTCGTGCAGACTGACGAGCACGATGCCGTTGCATCCGTGGCCTTCGAGCTCATGGGCAGGGGGCGCGAGCTTGCCGATGCCCGCGGCTGCCGTCTGGTGGCACTGGTCGGCATGAGCCCCGAGGGCTCACTCGGGGACCTGGAGCATCTGATTTGCGCCGGTGCGGACGAAGTTCTGGTCTGTCGTGACGAGCGCCTGCGTCAGAACGACGCGGAGGTCTACGCCCGCTTGATCTGCGATTTGGTAGCCGAGCGCAAGCCCGAGGCCATTCTGTACGGCGCGACCGCCTTTGGTCGCGAGCTGGCGCCCGGTGTGGCCGTGCGCTTGCAGACGGGCCTTACGGCCGATTGCACGGTGCTTTCGATGGATACGGAGACGGGTCTGCTGCAGCAGACGCGCCCGGCGTTTGGCGGCAACCTGATGGCCACCATTATCTGCCCCAACCACCGTCCTCAGATGGCAACGGTGCGCCCCGGCATCTTTAAGGCGCTCGAGTTTGACTATAGCCGCTCCGGCACGATTGCCCAGGTAGTGCTAGCGGATGACGTTAAGGCCCGTGTCGAGATCTCGATTCCCGCCGAGGAGTGGGGACAGCAGGCCTCAATTGCCGATGCCGAGCGTCTAGTCGTGGTGGGCCGCGGCATCGGCTCCAAGAAAAACCTACCGCTGATGCGAAAGCTTGCCGAGGCTCTGGGTGCCGAGCTTGGCTGCACGCGCCCCGTGGTGGAGGCCGGCTGGCTGGAGTATCGCCACCAAATTGGCCAGACGGGTGTATCGGTCTCGCCCAAGCTCCTCGTGAGCATCGGTGTCTCGGGCGCTATCCAGCATCTCGCCGGCATCGGTGGGGCGGAGTGCATTGTCGCCATCAATGAGGACCCGGATGCCCCCATCTTCGGTGCCGCCCAGTACAAGGTCGTCGGCGATGCCGTTGAGATCGTTGAGGAACTGCTGGCTCAGCTCGAGTGCTAAGCGCTTGCCAGCCAGCGGCGCAGCTCGTCCTTAAGGCGGCTCCAGGTTGCCTGCGCGGCGGGGTCGGTTAAGGGTCGCGTAATGCCAAAGGGCGCGTCGAGCAGGCGATAGATATCGCCTTGCTCGCGCGCCAGTGCACGGCTTGCCGGATGGACGAGCTCAAACATAAAGCAGATGAGCCCCACCAGGTAGTCCGCCGGCTCGTTGCGCTCGTCACGCGCGACGCAGCGATGCTCGTCAAAGGCGGTAAGCGCCGGTGTCGAGAAGTGGCTGGCGAGAAACGTGTCCTCATCCACCTTGAGGATGGTGTCGACGGTGCTGTCGGCGATGGTGCGCATAATGTCGATCTTGTCGCCATCGCGCACGATCTCGCAGAAGCTCCGTGTACGGGTGTCGAGTTCCGTGGGCAGGCGAAAATCACTGTGGTGGGCGATGCTCGCGCGGATCAGTTCGTCCTCTGCCGGGTCATCGATAAAGTCGCGGATGCTCGTTACGGCGGGTGCATCGGCGGGATTCTCGCCAAAGAGGACCTCGATGCCCAGCGCTGCATGGCTCATGCTCTCGGCGTCCTTAAAGGTGTCCCAGCGCCGCAACTGCTCAAAGCGGCCCATATCGTGTAGCAGGCCGCAAAGCCATGCCAGGTCAATATCTTCTGACGACCAGCCCTGCTCGCGCGCTACGGCATCGCATGCCTCGGCCACGTGGTACGTATGCTCGATTTTGAGCGCGATGCGTGGGTTGGTGGCGCCGTAGGCATCGGTGTAGCTTTTGAAGGCCGCGCGCGCCCGGTCTCGATCGATAGCTGTCATAATGACTTCCTAAAAAGTTGTGTCTTTCGATCCGGTGGCAATTGTAGGTGAACTTTATTGCCACCGGTTGATATTTCTGCTGCGTTGCAAGGCGCGCTGCAGACGACTTACCAGAATGGGAGTGGCATGGTCCTTAGGATCTTTAAAATCGTCTGGCCAGTGATGCTTACCTATATTGCAATAGGCGCGCCGTGCGGAATGATCATGGGGCAGACGGGAATGGAGCCCTGGATGGTCTTTGCTCTGAGCAGCACGTTTGTGACGGGCAGCGGCCAGTTTATGATCTGCAATCTTTGGCTGGCGGGCGTGCCTGCAGCATCGATCGTCGCGAGCGTTGCTGCCATCTCCTCGCGCTTTGCGCTTTACTCGGCATCGATCGCGCCGCATCTGACGGGTGCCTCGAAGCGTCAGACGCTGGCTGTTGCCGCGACACTTACCGAGGAGGCATATGGCATCTCGCTTGCCAAGTTGGTTGAAGGGGAGGATTGGGGCCCGCGCGAGTCCTTCGTGCTCAACGTGATTCTCATCGCAACATGGGGCGTTTCGTGTACGATGGGCGCCATCGTCGGCGCCGTTGTCGATGTTCCCACCGCCATTGCGGCCTTTGTCTGCACCTCGCTCTTTATCTGCCTGCTCTTTTCGCAGCGGCTGTCGCGCGGCAACGTTGTCGCGGCGGTTTCGGGCGCGGTGTCCGTCGCCGTATGCAAGTTCTTGGGCCTCACGAATATTGCCGTGCCGGCAAGCGTCGTGGCCGGCATTGCCATTGCGTTGGCGTGCGATGCTGTATTTGACGGAAGAGGTGCCCGCGATGCCCGTTAACGAGTTCTTGGTTCTGTGGCTGTCGTCGTGGGCTGCTATCGCGTTCTTTCGCATCGCGCCGGCGTTCGCCTTGCGCGGGCGGACCCTGTCGCCCCGCATTACCGAGGCCCTGGGCTATATCCCGCCCGCCGCCTTTGCCGCGCTGGTCGCCAACGACTTGGTGAGCCCCGGCGCGTTCGACGCGGGACTCTGGCCTGCCTTGGTTCCCTGGATTGCGGCCGCCGGCGTCGTGGTCGTGGCGGTCAAGACAAAATCGATGCTGTGGTGCTGCGTCTCGGGCATCGTACTCTATATTGTCTTGAGCCTTATATAGGGGTGGCGTCGCGGGCGCCGAATCTCGTTCCATCCCAACTCGTCGGATTTTTCACCGAGCTGGTCTATTTCTTCTGGTACCATGGTCAAACTTTACTGTAGCAAAGCGTGACGTGGGCTTTTGTATCCCGTCAGCGGAAATGGGGGTTTCATGGCACAGGAAGCGACCGCCAACGAGCAAAAGAAATTCAAGGTCCCGCGCATCCCGGGCGACATCATGATCTATCCGATGATCGTCGGTCTTTTGCTCAACACCTTCTGCCCGCAGGTTTTTGAGATCGGCGGCTTCTTTACGGCTGCCTGCCGCGGTGGCTCCAATACCATCGTCGCCGCGATCCTGCTGTTTGTGGGCGCCGGCATCAGCTTTAAGTCCACGCCGGGTGCCATCAAGACCGGTATCGTCGTGCTGATCCCCAAGCTGGTCGTCGCAGCGGCTCTCGGCCTGGGCGTGGCATATTTCTTTAACGACAACTTCCTGGGTCTGAGCTCCGTGTCTATCATCGGCGGCATCACGTTTTGCAACATGGCGCTCTATACGGGCATCATGGGCGAGTTCGGCGATGAGTCCGAGCAGGGCGCCGTCGGTATCCTGTTCTTTACGGCTGGCCCCGCCGTCACGATGATCATCCTCGGTGTTTCCGGCCTCGCCAACATTCCCATTGGCACCATTATCGGCTCCATCTTGCCACTCGTTATTGGCATGGTTCTGGGCAACCTGTTCCCGTTTATCAAGAACCTGCTGGTTCCCGGTGCCAATCCCGCGATTGCCGTCATCGGATTTCAGCTCGGTGCGTCCATGAGCCTGTCGAGCTTTATCACCGGCGGTATTTCCGGCATCTTGCTGGGCCTTGTCACGCTGTTTGTCGTCGGTCCCATCACCTTTGCGTTCGAGCGTCTGTGCGGCGGCAATGGCAAGGCCGCTGTGGCTTGCTCCACCATTGCCGGCACGGCTATGACCACACCGGTTGCCCTCGCCGAGGTCGCACCGCGCTACGCCGAGCTTGCGCCCACCGCGTACGCTCAGATCGCCACCGCCGTTATCATCACGGCGATCATGGCTCCGATTCTGACTGGCTGGGTCGACAAGAAGTTCTGCCAAGGCAAGGAGGATCTGTCGCCTGTCGGTGTCGAGGCCATCGAGGAAGCCGTCGCGACTGACATCGATGGCGAGTAGCAATCGATACCCATCAATGATGCCGGCGTGTGCAATTCGCGCCGTATGGGCGCCCGAACAGAAACTGTTTTGCAGTGATGTTCGGGCGCTCTGCTATTATCCCCTTTACCCCTGCGGAGTAAAGGGGTGTTTATTGCCCTGATTCGAATTGGGCGATTCTGACCACTTGGGTATTGAAGGGATGGCGCTAGTGGTTAAGGCACTCAAGATTGAGATATTCGTGCTATGCATGATTGTTCTTATCGGGCTTGCCGTGCGAAGTCGTCGCTCCTTGTTCTCGAGCACCCAGCAGCTATTGTTTAGCATGCTGGGCTACACGTCTGCTGCCTACATTTTCTTCGATATGATCTGGACGCTCTCGGATGGCTTGAGCACTCCTGTAGGCATCACGGCCAACTGGATTTCCAACGCGGTTTCGTTTTCGCTCTTTGCTATCGCGTGTCTCATTTGGTTTATCTATTCCGAGACGGTGCAGGGTTCTCGCCTTTTGACCTCGCGCTATAGGGTGGTGCTTGTAGCGTTGCCTACGGCTCTGGTGGTCGCGCTGGCGTTTACCAGTTACTGGACGCACGCCCTGTTCTATATCGATTCGCAGGGCGTGTATCGTCGCGGCTTTGCCTATATGATCCAGCCCATCGTCAGCTACTGTTACGTTATACATACGTCCCTGCATGCATTTGTGCAATCTCGCAGGGTCGAGAGCCTGCAGACGAAGGCCATCTATCGAACCTTGGCATTTTTCGCCATTCCGGCCCTGGTGGGCGGTACCTTTCAGGTCGTATACTCGGTGCCCGGCCTTTGTGTCGGCATAATGATTAGCATGTTGCTGCTCTACATCATCTACCAGGAGCAGCTCATCTCGACCGACCCGTTGACTGGACTTAACAATCGCAACCGTTTTGAGACCTATATGCTGTCGCTCTTCTCAAATGTGGATCAGGCCGAAGATGTATATCTGCTTATGATGGACGCCGACGGCTTTAAGCAGATTAACGATCGCTATGGGCATGTGGAGGGCGACCACGCTCTTCAGGTCATATCCGCTGCGCTCAAAGAAGTCTGCTCGGCGTCTGGCGGCTTTATCGCACGTTATGGTGGCGATGAGTTCGTGGTGCTCCAAAAGGCAGTGGCGGAACAGGATATCATGCATCTGTGCGCGACAATCAACGATGAGCTCGCGCGCGCCGAGGTTCCGTATCTGTTGCGGATGTCCATCGGCTACGCACGGGTTGGTGATGGCGTCGATACCTGGCAAGACTTGCTTCGTGCTGCCGACGCGGAGCTCTACCGCGTAAAGCGCGAGAAGAAGAAAGCCGGCGTTCAGATACGCTAGGAAAAGGGGCACACGCTGGCGTGCGTGGCGGCCCTCGGCTCTCCGATGTACTCCATTAAACTAAAGTATGTGAATCCGCTCTGCTAAATAAGGGCAGTTCATTAGGCCTTTTTGGGCCTGTTGACGATGATGATGCCGCCGCAGACCAACAGCAGGGCAACAAGTACGGTCACAGGGCTCGTGCCAGCGCCCTCGCCGAGCAGCAGCGCGCTTAACAGTACGCCAAAGACTGGATTCATAAAGCCAAAGACCGACACACGGCTGACGGGGTTGACGGCAAGCAGACGCGACCATAGCGAGTACGCGACGGCGGAAATGAGTGCCATATAGATAATGAGCGCGATGGCGGGGGCGATTTCAGTGGGGGAGAGCGCGCCGCCCATCAAAAAGCCGATGGCGGTGAGGACCAGTCCGCCGACCAAGAACTGCCACCCGGCAAGCAAGACGCCGTCGTGCTTGCGCGAGAAGATGCCGATCAGGCAGGTCGAAAGAGCACCCGCGACAGTGGAGGCTAGGATAAAGCCCTCGCCATCGAGCCTGAAGCCAAAGGTGCCATCTGCGCCCGAGAGGTTGACGAGCGCGACGCCGGCAAAGCCCAGCGCACAGTCAAGCACCTTGGCCGTATTGAGCTTCTCGGTGTGAAATGCTAGGGCGGCAAAGAGGATTGCGAGGAAGTTGGCGCTGGCCTCGATGATGGAGCTCGACATGGCGCTGGCGCACGAGAGGCCCAGATAGAAAAAGAAGTACTGCCCGATAGTCTGGAAGAGCGACAAGACAAAGATGGGCTTGATGTCGCGAGCCTGCGGAATGAGGGGGCGGCGTTGGGCCGCACTCATCCCAACGATAACCAGGGCGCCGGCAAGCGTGAAGCGCAAGCCCGCAAAGAGCAGCTGCGAGGCGCTATCGTGCGCCGGGATACCAAAGAGCGCGTAGCCGATCTTGATGCAGGGAAACGCCGATCCCCAGAGTGCACAGCAAACAAGACAACCCAGGATGAGTCCGGGCAGGGTGGCGAGATACGGCTTGCGGCTTTCCATGATGTCCTTCCTGCATGCGCGAAGCAAAAAAGAACCCGCCACCGGATGCGTCGGTGGCGGGTGTTGTTACCCGAGGGGATTGTACCCGATGGGAAAGGTTTAAGCGAAGTAGGCCACGCCGCTCTCAAAGATCGGCATGAACTTATCGCCGGGGACATGCTCGGGCACGTTGCGGTACAGGTTGTCGCCGCGACGCTCGGCATGGCCCATCTTGCCCAGGACGCGGCCGTCGGGGCTCGTGATGCCCTCGATGGCGAGTGCGGAGCCGTTGGGGTTGACGGAGAGATCCATGCTGGGCTTGCCGTTCTCGCCCACGTACTGCGTGGCGACCTGGCCGTTGGCGATCAGCTGGGCGAGCACTTCGTCATTGGCGACAAAGCGGCCCTCGCCGTGGCTGATGGCGACGGTGTAGGGGTCGTCCAGGCTGCACTGCGACAGCCACGGGGACAAGTTGGACGAGATGCGGGTGCGCACCAGACGGCTCTGGTGGCGACCGATGGTGTTGAACGTCAACGTGGGCGCATCGGGCGTGGCGTCGACGATGTCGCCGTAGGGCACCAGGCCGAGCTTGATCAGGGCCTGGAAGCCGTTGCAGATGCCCAGCATCAGGCCATCGCGGGCCTTGAGCAGGTCGCGGACTGCCTCGGTGACCTCGGGAGCGCGGAAGAACGCCGTGATGAACTTGGCAGAGCCGTCGGGCTCGTCGCCGCCCGAGAAGCCGCCGGGGATCATAACGATCTGGCTTGCACGGATGCGGCGGGCAAGCTCGCGGGTGCTCTCGGCGACGGCCTCGGGCGTGAGGTTGTTGATCACGAAGGTGTCGGCCTCGGCACCGGCGGCACGGAAGGCGCGGGCGCTGTCGTACTCGCAGTTGTTGCCGGGGAACACGGGGATGATCACGCGCGGGCGGGCGATCTTGGCGCCGCCGTACACGCGGATATCCTTGGCGCGGAAGTCGATGGTCTCGACCTCGGGGGTCTTGCCGGCGCTGCGGTAGGCGAAGACGCCCTCGATGCCGCTCTCCCAGGCCTCCTGGAGCTCGGCGAGCTCGATGACCTCGGAGCCGGTGTCGATGACATAGCCCTCGACGGTGGTGCCCAGGGGCTCGACGACAACGCCGTCGGCGACCTCGGGCAGCTCGGCATCCTCGGCGAGCTCGACGATAAAGCTACCGTAGAGCGGGGTGAAGAGGCTCTCCACGTCCACATCCTCGGCAAGCTCGATACCGATCTGGTTGCCGACGCACATTTTAAAGAGGCTCTCGGCGCCGCAGCCGTAGCCGGGCGTGGAGATGGCCAGGGCGTTGCCGTTGGCGGTGAGCGCCTCGACGGCGTCAAACGCGGCGAGCAGCTGCTGGGCGTCGGGGCGGTAATCCTCGCCGTAGGTGGCGGGGGCGATGCGGACGACGCGGTGCGTGGGGCCCTTGAACTCGGGCGAGACGGCGCGGGCGGCCTTGCCCACGGCGACGGCGAAGCTGATCAGGGTCGGCGGAACGTTGAGCTCGCCGGTCTCGTCCTCAAACGAACCGCTCATGGAGTCCTTGCCGCCGATGGCACCGGCACCCAGGTCGACCTGGGCCATAAGGGCACCCAGGACGGCAGCCATGGGCTTGCCCCAGCGCTCTGCTTCGGTGCGCAGGCGCTCGAAGTACTCCTGGAAGGAGAGGTAGGCGCGCTTGTGCTCAAAGCCGGCGGCAACGAGCTTGGCGATGGACTCGACCACGGACAGGTAGGCGCCCGCAAACTGGTCGGCCTCCATCAAATAGGGGTTGAAGCCCCATGCCATGGCACTCGCTGTGGTGGTCTCGCCGTCCACGGGGAACTTGGCGACCATGGCTGAGCTCGGGGTGAGCTGCGTCTTGCCGCCAAAAGGCATAAGCACGGTCGCGGCGCCGATGGTGGAGTCGAAGCGCTCGGAAAGGCCCTTGTTGGAAGCGACGTTGAGGTCGGTGACGAGCGAGGTCATGCGCTCGGCGAGCGTGGCACCGGCCCAGCTGGGCTGCCACACACTGCGGGCGCAGACGTGGGCGACCTGGTGCTTGGGCGCACCGTTGGAGTTGAGGAACTCGCGGGACAGATCGACGATGGCGACGCCGTTCCAGGCCATGCGCATGCGCGGCTCGGCGGTAACCTCGGCGATAACGGTCGCCTCCAGGTTCTCCTCGGCGGCGTAGCCCATGAACTCCTCGACGTCACCGTCGGCGACGGCGCAGGCCATGCGCTCCTGGGATTCAGAGATGGCGAGCTCGGTGCCGTCAAGACCGTCGTACTTCTTGGTCACGGTATCAAGGTCGACATACAGGCCGTCGGCAAGCTCGCCTACAGCGACCGAGACACCGCCGGCGCCAAAGTCGTTGCAGCGCTTGATCAGACGGCAGGCATCGCCGCGGCGGAACAGGCGCTGCAGCTTGCGCTCGACCGGGGCGTTGCCCTTCTGGACCTCGGCGCCCGATGTCTCGATGGACTCGGTGTTCTGGGTCTTGGAGGAGCCGGTGGCACCGCCGATGCCGTCACGGCCGGTGCGGCCGCCCAACAGGATGATCTTGTCGGTGGGGGCGGGGCACTCGCGACGCACGTGGTTTGCCGGGGTAGCGCCCACGACGGCGCCGACCTCCATGCGCTTGGCGACGTAGCCGGGGTGATAGAGTTCGTTGACCTGACCGGTGGCAAGGCCGATCTGGTTGCCGTAGCTGGAGTAGCCGGCGGCAGCAGTGGTCACGAGCTTACGCTGCGGCAGCTTGCCCTCGAGCGTCTCGGACACGGGGACGGTGGGGTCGCCGGCGCCGGTGACACGCATGGCCTGGTACACGTAGCTGCGGCCCGACAGCGGGTCGCGGATGGCACCGCCCACGCAGGTGGCGGCACCGCCGAAGGGCTCGATCTCGGTCGGGTGGTTGTGGG
>DXLV01000048.1:0-868 GCA_019414545.1 Collinsella sp.
CCGGTTCCGACGACGCCGTGAAGGCCGGTTTCCACGCCGGCAACGTGATTAAGCAGATTGCGGGCCTGGTCGACGGTCGCGGTGGCGGCCGTCCCAACATGGCCCAGGCCGGTGGGCAAGAACGCCGCCGGTATCGCCGATGCCCTCGCGGCCGCCAAGACCGCGCTCGGCGCCTAAGTAGTCGCTGTGGTCGCGCTCGCGCTGGACATAGGGGAGACCAGGATCGGCATCGCCGTCTCGAGCCGTGATGGCAAGATGGCGATGCCCGTCAAGGTGCTCCCGGCCGCCGAGGTTACCGGTATGGCCAAGACGTTCCGTTACCTGGTCGAGGACTATGAGCCCGACATCTTGGTGAGCGGGCGTCCCCTGACCATGGCCGGCGAGCCCGGCCCCCAGGCCGAGCGCGTTGCCGCCGTAGCGCAAAAGATCGCCGACGAGCTCGACCTTCCGCTGGAGTTTGAGGACGAGCGCCTGTCCTCGCAAGAGGCCAAGCGTATCCTGCGCGAGCAGGGACTCAACGAAAAGCAGATGAGGGGCAAGATCGACATGATCGCCGCCAGCCTGTTCTTGCAGACGTGGCTCGATCGCAAAAACGAGGAGGTTTCGCATGTCTAGCGCTTTCGATCCGCGCCAGCCGAATCGTACACGACAGCCTGCGCCACGCCCTGTATCGTCCGGTCAGCGTCCGATGCAACCGACTCAGCGCGCGGCCCAACCCGCCGCACGTTCGGCGCAGCCCTCTTCTCGCCCCACTCAGCCCACTCAGCGTCCGGGCCAGCAACCTGTTCGTCGTCCTGCTCAGCAGTCTGCTGCCCATACAGCCCAGCCCGCGGGCGGTTCCCGCTTTAAGCAGCAGACTGCTGAGCAG
>DXLV01000048.1:878-11704 GCA_019414545.1 Collinsella sp.
CGCCTACCCAGCGCGCGCAGGCCCCTCAATTGCACGCGCATCATGCACGCGGCTCGCACGGCGTTGCTCCGGCCACGCGCTCGAGCTATAACACGCGCGCTCGCCGTGGTGCCCAAAAGAAAAGCTCGCCGGTGCCTATGATTATCGGTGCTGTGGTTGCGGCGATCGTTCTCGCTGCCATCGCCTTCTTCGCCGTACCGGCTGTCAAGGGCCTTTTTGCCGGTGAGGATGCGAAAGTCACTGCTGGCCAGCAGGTTACTATCACTATTCCCGATGGTGCCTCGGGTGACAGCATCGCTTCGATTCTCTCCGAGAACCATATCGTCGAAAATCCCAAGGATTATTACGCGGCGGTCAAAAAGCTCAACGCCGACATGTCGCTCAAGCCCGGCACGTACTCGTTCACGACGCTGATGGATGCGACCAAGGTCGTTCAGCAGCTCATGGAGGGGCCCAATGCCGGCTCCGATGCACTGACAATCCCAGAGGGCCTGACGGTCGACCAGGTTGCCGACCGCGTGGCCCAGGCGTACGACAGCATCTCCAAAGAGGACTTCCTCAATCAGGCCAAGGCTAGCAATTATGTAAACGACTATCCGTTCCTCAAAGGCGCTGCCAACGATTCGCTCGAGGGCTTCCTGTTCCCCAAGACCTATTCGCTGGGCAAGGACCCGAGTGCCGATGACGTCGTCCGCGCCATGCTCGATCAGTTCAACACCGAGTACAAATCGCTCGATTTTGCCGGTTGCGAGGCCAAGATCAAGGAGCGCTACGGCGTGGAGATGTCCGATTACGACATCATCAATCTCGCTTCCATCGTTGAGCGCGAGGGCCTCAATGCCGAGCAGCGTGCGCATGTGGCCTCGGTGTTTTACAACCGTCTTGCCGGCAAGCTCGACGGTCTACGCTACCTCAATAGCGATGCGACCATGATGTATGTCACCGGCGGCGAGGTTACCGCTGACGACCTGCAGAGCGATAGTCCGTACAACACCTATAAGCATGAAGGGCTGCCGCCCACGCCCATCTGCTCTCCGTCGCTCGAGGCGCTCAAGGCAACCCTTGAGCCCACCGACTCCGATGACCTGTATTTCTACATTACGCAGGACGAGGAGTATTTCTCTCAGACCTACGAAGAGCACCAACAGTCTTGGAATTAAACATGAGGATTTTCAGCCCCAAACGATATGTTGCCTCGGTCGACCGCATCGACCTCGATACCCTTTGGGCCGACGGCAAGCGCGCCATTTTGCTCGACCGCGATAACACCCTGGTGCCGCGTGATACCGAGCAGGTTCCCGCTGCCGTCTCGGCCTGGCTCGACGCCGCTCGCTCCAAGGGCTTTAAGCTGTGCATGGTGTCGAACAACTGGCATCGCGACCAGGTCATGAGCTCAGCACGCGAGCTGGGGCTCGAGGCCATCAGCCATGCCATGAAGCCGGCCCCTTTCGCCCTCAAAGCGGGACTTAAGCGCCTGGGTGCCACGGCCGATGAGGCCGTGCTGATCGGTGACCAGCTGTACACGGACGTGTGGAGCGGTAACTTTGCCGGCGTCGATACGATTTTGGTAAAGCCGCAGGCAACTCAGGACCTGTGGTATACGCAGATTTTCCGTATTTTTGAGCGCCGGGCCCTGCGCGACCTTCCCTGCGAGGAATAGGTTTCGTCATGTCCCAGCACACCAAGCACGGCTGCGACCATATCTTCTTTATCGGGTTTTTGGGTGCGGGCAAATCGACGCTCGCGCGCAACGTGGGCACCATGTTCAAGCGTCGGTTTATCGATACCGACCGCCTGGTCGTGCGCCGTTGCGGCAAATCGGTAACCGAGATTTTTGAAACCGAGGGCGAGGAGCGCTTTCGCGAGCTCGAAACCTCGGCGCTCCGTTCGCTCCAAAGCGAGCGCAGCTTGCTGGTTTCGTGCGGTGGCGGCATTGTCGAGACGCCGGTCAATATCGAGCTCATGCACCAGATGGGTACCTGTGTGTACCTCGAGGGCGATTTTGAGGATTCGATGCGCCAGATCCGCCGCTCCGACACGCGTCCCGATTTCCGCTCGCCCGAGCACGCGGCGCTGCTCTTTGAGCATCGCCGTCCGTTGTATCGTCAAGCTGCCGATCTTACCCTTGATATTCGCAACAAGTCCTTCGAGGACGTTTCCTACCTTTGTGCCGAGATGCTTTTGGAGCGTGGACTGCTATGATTCGCCGTCAACTCATCAATTTCCAAAATCGCAGTGTCGATGTTCGCGTCGGGCTTGACGCGTTTAGCGAGCTGTCACGTATGTATGCCTCGGCCGTGGGTAAGCCCAAGCGTGCGATGGTTGTCTGGAACAGCGCTGTGTCCGATCGTTTTGGCGAGATCGTTGAGCATGCGCTGATTGATGCGGGCTTTGCCGTCTCGCAGCTGCCGCTCGAGGTTTCGCCCGCCGGCGCGACCCTGTCTGACGCCGATGCTGTCTTTGGCGCGCTGTCGGCAAACGGTATTACCTGCGATGACCTGGTTGTTGCCGTTGGCGATGCCGCAACCTGCTCGGTTGTTTGCTGGTGTGCCAACCAGTGGTGCGGTCGTACCGAGTGCGCACTGCTGCCGACGACCTTCGACGCTATGCTCACGGTCGCTACGACAATGGAGCCGCTCGTCGCTTCGGGCGACCACACGCTGCCCGCGATCGCGGTGCGCCCCGAGCCCGGTCTGGTCGTGTGCAATCTGGACCTTGTTCGCGAGGCCAACCCCGAGGACCTTAAGCTTGGCTATGCGGTGCTCGTGGGCACCATGCTTTCCAGCAGCAAGTCCCGTTGGAATCAGTTTACTGAGACAGTCCCCGAGATTCTTTCCGGCGAGGAAGTCGCGCTCGTCAATGCTGTGCAGTGGTCCCAGACCGCGCGCAAAGACGTGCTCATGGCCACGAACCCCAGTGCTCGCCATGCGCTCGATTTTGGCAAGACGGGGGAGCGTACCCTTCGCGCCTGCCTGGGCGATGCCGCGGCACACGTCCCCGCATACCAGCTCCTTTCCGAGGGCATGCGCTTTGAAGCGCGCCTAGCACATGATGCCTGCGACTTCGATATCGACTACGTGTTTGAGGTCGATGACTGCCTGGAGGACTTTGGCATCGAGGAGCTTGGCTTCGACCTGGAGTCCACCGCGTTTATTGGGGAGTTCCGCAAGCAGCAGTTTGCTCGCTCGAATCGCAGCATGCTGCCGCTTCCTGCCGCGCTCGGCGCTATCCGCCTGACAAATGTCGAGGACGAGATTCTCGAGCGCCATGCGCAGGCGTATTTGGCTTCTCGCAAGGAACTTCTCTAACTTTATTGACATCCATCGTCTTTCGTATCATTTTGAGGGACGGGTTTCAATCGGCTGCGAATCGCTTGTGATTCCGCTATTCGTTTGAAGCCCGTCCCGCTTTTATTGAGGACATCAAGAAAGGAATCTGCATGTCTGAGTTTGCTGCCGGTCCTGCCGGTCGTATCGAGCGTGTCCGTGCTCTGATGGCCGAGCGCGGCTACGACGCCATCGTCGTGCGCGATGAGGCCAACCTCCGTTGGCTCACGGGCGTGAAGGGCGTCTTTGACTATACCTTCGAGTTTCCGCACGCCGCGTTCATTACGGCTGACCAGTGCCTGTTCCACACCGACTCGCGCTATCTCAACAGCTTTGAGGAGAACACGCCCGCCGGCAGCCCTTGGGTCTACGACATGGACGAGGGCACCATCCCCGACTGGGTCGCCGGCAAGATCGCGGTCAACAAGTGCCGCGTCTGCGCCGTCGAGGATGACATGCAGATTAACTTCTACCAGGGTATCCAGCGTGGTCTGGAGGACCGCTCCGTCGCCTGCATGCTGCCGCTGATGCACGACGATATCCGCAAGATGCGCGCCATCAAGGATGCCGAGGAGATCGAGCTCATGCGCCACGCGCAGTCGATTACCGATGCCGCCTTCCAGCATATGCTCGGCTTTATTAAGCCCGGTATGACCGAGAAGCAGGTTCGCAACGAGCTCGAGAACTTTATGTTTGCCAACGGTGCCGACAGCCTGGCCTTCGGCTCCATCGTGGCGAGTGGCCCCAATACCGCCAACCCGCATGCCGTCCCGAGCGACCGCGTGATCGAGAAAGGCGACTTTGTCCTGATGGACTACGGCGCGGGCTACTGTGACTACCGTTCCGACATGACTCGTACCGTCGTGATGGGCGAGCCAACCCAGGAGCAGCTCGACCTGTATGCGCTCGTGCGCCGCACCCATGAGGAGTGCGTCGCCGCTATCCATCCGGGTGTGGAAGGTAACGATATCTTCAAGCTTTCTAAGAAGATCATCGGCGATGCCGGTTATGGTGATTACTACAACCATGGTCTGGGCCACGGCGTCGGCATCGACATCCACGAGCTGCCCAACTTCAACCGCAGCAAGAACATCATCGAGGTCGGCTCGGTTATCACCATGGAGCCCGGCGTGTACCTGCCCGGCGTGGGCGGCGTGCGCCTGGAGGACTTCGGCGTCGTCACCGAGAACGGCTATGAGCCCTTCACCAAGACCCCGCACGACCTGCACGTCATCGACTGCTAAACCATCCAGCTGGGTTTTTGGAGGCGGGGCGTCCGAAATGATTCGGGTGCCCCGCGTTCTCTTTTTATGCGCTCGCTGCAGCCGCCGTCTGCAAGTGTATAATTTCGCTCGTATGTAATTTGGACGCTTGTGCGTCTCGCCAATAACAAGAAAGGTCGCTATGCCTACTATCTCTACCGCCGACTTCAAGAACGGCCTCGGTCTCCGCATTAAGGACAAGGTTTACACCATCGTCGAGTTCCAGCACGTCAAGCCTGGCAAGGGCGGCGCTTTCGTGCGCTACAAGACCCGCGACATCAAGAGCGGTCGCGTCGTCGAGAACACCTGCAACGCCGGCACCAAGTTCGAGAGCGTCATGCTCACCACCCGTGAGTTCCAGTACCTCTACAACGACGGCGCCGACTACATCTTCATGGATAACGAGTCCTACGAGCAGGTTCCCGTTCCCGAGGACATGGTGGGCGAGAACGCCAAGTGGCTGCGCGAGAACGACACCTGCCAGCTGCTCTTCGCAGACGACGAGCTCATGGGCGTGCCCCCGCCGATGTTCATCGAGACCACCATCGTCCAGACCGACCCGGGCTTCAAGGGCGACACCGTCCAGGGTTCCACCAAGCCGGCCACCATCGACACCGGCGCTGTCATCCAGGTCCCCATGTACCTCAACGAGGGCGAGGTCATCAAGGTTGACACCCGCGACGGCAAGTTCGTCTCCCGCGTCTAGCAACCAACTCTTCTAGGAGGACTCATGCCCCAGGAAATCAAGATTGACGGCATCGGCATTTCGCCCGATGTTCTGACCGCCATCGTCTCGCGCGCCGTCACGGATGTCGAGGGCATCGCCTCCGTGGGCGTCAAGGACCTTGCCACCAACCTTGTCTCCTTGATGCTTTCGTCCAAGGCCCCGGCTTCCGAGCCGGCGGTCGAGGCCGAGGTCATCGGCGACAAGCTCGCACTTACCGTGCGCGTCGTGGTGTTCTTTGGCTATCCGTTCAAGAAACTCGCCGAGGCCGTTCGCGCCGCCGTGGTCGCCGCCATCGATGCCCAGGTGGGCGTCGAGGTCGAGCGCGTTGACGTTTGCATCGACGGCCTCGTTTTCCCCAAGGAGTAACCTTTGAGCCTTAAGGTTTATCGCGGGCGCACGCTTGCCCGCAGTCAGGCGCTGCAGCTGCTGTTCCAGGCCGAGGCCACGGACAGCCCGCTCGAGCGCGTCCTCGAGGGCGATTTCCTGATCTCGAAGGGTCCCCTCGACCCCTACGCGCTGGAGCTGTGCCGCGGTGCCTACGAGCACATCGACCGCATCGACTGTGCCCTGCGCTCCATCGCCAAGAACTGGGATCTTATGCGCATGCCCGGCGCCGACCGCAATCTGCTGCGTATCGCCGTCTATGAGATGCGCTTCCTCACCGACGAGGAGGTCTCGGACGCCATCGTGATCAACGAGGCCGTCGAGCTTGCCAAGGCCTATGGCACCGACCAGTCTGCGTCGTTTGTCAACGGCGTGCTGGGGAAGATTGCTCGTAGCGAGGAGCTGCCGGGCGAGGACCTGTATCAGGAGCTACTGGCCGAGGATCGTGCTCGCGAGGAGGCCCAGGCTGCTGAGGCTGCCGCCAAGGTCGCTGCCGCTCAGGCTACCGCCGGTGTACTTGCCGAGGATGTGGACGCTGCTGAGGCCGTCGAGGCCGACTCCGTCGAGGAGTAGCCATGCCAGAGGGTTCTGTCCGCAACTTTGACGAGATTTCGGACCGTCTGGACCAGATCATCGCTACCGTTCGCTCCAAGGATACGTCCTTGGAGCGTTCACTCGATCTGTTTGACGAAGCGATTGAGCTGGGCTCCCGCGCGGTCGATATGGTCGACAAGTTTGAGCTGACGCCGCATGAGGCCGATAAGCTCGAGCAGGAATACGATGAGGATGCGGCAAACGAATCCCAGGATAGCTAGGCCGCATCTCCGGATACGAATGGTTGATGGCATTCATGAAACGTGTGCGTCTTGATGACGAACTGATTTCACAGGGCATCTGCGCCGATCGCGCGGATGCCCTTCGCACTCTTATGGCCGGCTTGGTCTCGAGTGGCGGCGAGCGTTTGACCTCGCCGGGCCTTAAGGTGACGCCCGGCTTGCCGTTGCATGTTAAGGGTCGTATTCCCTACGTGGGGCGCGGCGGGCTCAAGCTCGAGGGCGCGCTCGATACGTTTGTGATTGATCCGACGGACCTTGCTTGCCTCGATGTGGGCTGCTCTACGGGCGGCTTTACCGATTGCCTGCTCAAGCGCGGTGCCGCCACAGTCGTTTCGGTCGATGTGGGTCGCGCTCAGTTTGATTGGTCGCTGCGCCAAGACGAGCGCGTGACGCTCCATGAGCGCACCAACGTGACACAGCTGCTCGAGCTTGGCTACGGCGGCGCTATCGACTTGGCCGTGTGCGATGTGTCGTTTACGAGTATCGCGAATATCATCGACGCCGTGCTGGCGTGCCTGAAACCTTCCGGTTCGTTTTGCACGCTCGTAAAGCCCCAGTTTGAGGCGCCGGCTGCGCTGGTGGGCGAGGGCGGCATCGTGACCGACCCCGCCGTCCGCCGTGATACGCTCGTGGCGGCTATTGAGCTCTTTGCCGCTAAGGGCCTGTTCCCGGTCGACGTGTGCGTGTCGCCTATCCATGGTGCCAAGGGCAACGTTGAGTTTTTCCTGTACGGCACGAGGTTTGCCCCCGGCGAGCGCGCCGACGATGAGCTGCAATCCCAGGTATCGGTTTTGAGCGAGAAAGCTGCAACGCTATGAAGGTCTTTCTGGTTCCCAATTACTACAAGCAAGAGGCGGTCGAGAGCGGCCTGATGCTCGAGCTTTGGCTTTCGCGCCAGGGCTACGAGGTCGCATGGGCTGCCGACCAGCGCTCCAAGATCCAGAGCGCGCCCGATGTTGACGATGCCGACCTGGTCATTACGCTCGGCGGCGACGGTACGCTGCTGCGTGCCGCCCGCATTCTCAACTACCGTGAGATTCCCATTTTGGGTCTTTCCTATGGTCATTTGGGTTTTTTGACGGCCGCGAGCCCCGAGGAGCGCGACATTTTGCAGGTCGTGAGCGATGCCCTGTCCGGCGAGCTCCATGTGAGCCGCCGCGCCACCATCGCCGCTGATATCGTTTCGGTGCGCGAAGACGGCACGAAGGATGTCGTGCGCACGTTTGCCCTCAATGATATGGCCCTTACGCGCGGGCCCCTGTCCGATATGGTCGAGTTTGACATCACGGTGTCCGGCCATCATATCGATCGCCTGCGCGGTGACGGCGTGGTTGTATCGACTGCGACTGGCTCCACCGGCTATGCGCTATCTGCCGGCGGCCCCATCGTCAGCCCCGATTACACGGGCATGGTCTGCGTGCCCATCGCTCCGCATACCATTCAGGCTCGCGCCTTTTTGACTTCGCCGAGCGATGTCGTCGAGATCTTTATGTCCGATGATCGCCCGAGCGTGCCGGCGATCGCCATCGACGGACAGTTTATTACCTGCGATGGTACGGTTCAGAGCGTGGCTGTGCGTCGCGGTCCCGGTGATGTGCTGCTGCTGGATTACGGCCCCGAGAGCTTCTATAACTCGGTGAGCCGCGTGTTCTACGGAGTGCGTCATGATCGATGAGCTGCAGGTTTCCAACATTGCACTCATTCGCGAGGCGACGTTGGTTCCGAGCGCGGGCCTAACAGTTCTGACTGGAGAAACCGGCGCCGGTAAGACCGCGCTGCTCTCGTCGCTCAAGCTCATTTTGGGCGAGCGCGCAGATTCGTCGACGGTGCGCGAAGGCGAGACGCTTGCCAGCGTCGAGGCGCGTCTGTTTGACGGTCCGCACGACACGGAGGGCTTCACCGTACAGCGCAGCCTTTCTGCCGAGGGCCGCAGTCGCGTAAAAATTGACGGCCGCATCGCCAGCGTGCGCGAACTTTCGGAGCGCGTCGGCGTGATGATGGATCTTTGTGGCCAGCACGAGCACCAGCGCCTGCTCGACCCGGCGCATCATGTTGCCATGGTCGATGCATGGGCAGGGCGCCCGGCGCTCGAGGCGCTTGAGCACTACCGTGCGTGCTTTAAAGCCTCGCGCGCGGCTGCCAAGGAGGTCCGTCGCGTCGAGGAGGCCTCGCGTGCGCAGGGGAGTCGCGTCGAGGAGGCGCGCTTCGCCCTGGAGCGCATCGCCGAGGTCGACCCCAAACCGGGCGAGTACGAGGAGCTCGAGGAGCTGCTGCCGCGCTCCGAGCATGCCGAGGTGTTGGTGGCCACGGCCAACGATGCTCATGCGTCGCTTGCTGCCGAAGGGGGAGCGCTCGATGCCTTGAACAGTGCCGTGGCGGAGCTTTCCCGTATGGCGTCCGTCGACCGCAAGCTGGGCGACATCGCTGATGCCCTTTCGGATGCCTGCATCTCGCTTGAGGATTGTGCCAACGAACTGCGCGCCTATCGCGATGGAGTCGCCTTCGATCCGCGCGAGCTGTCTCGTATGCGCGAGCGCTATTCCGATCTTAAAGGCCTGCTGCGTCAGTGGGGGCCCACCATGGACGATGTCTTTGCCACGCGCGACCGCTCACAAGAGCTGTTGTCGCTGGTAGACGATGGCGATGCGCAGATCAAGAAGGCGCGTGAAGCGCTTGGCGCGGCGGAACGCGAATTGTTCGCCGCCGCCAAGGCGCTTAAGCGTGCGCGCAATATGGCAGCCCCTCGTTTTTGTCACGAGGTTGGCCGCCAAATGGCGCGCTTGGAGATGGGCGGCGCCGAGCTCGTTTGGGAGTCGCGCGATCTCCCTCGCGCTGAGTGGACATCTGCGGGTCCTTCGAGCTATGAGCTGCTGTATCGCAGCGGCGCCGGCTTGACGCCTCGTCCCTTGCGCCGCATTGCGTCGGGCGGCGAGCTGAGCCGCGTTATGCTGGCGAGCAAGGTTGTCCTCGGTAATGCGGACGGCGTCGACACGCTAGTATTTGACGAGGTCGATGCCGGTGTCGGCGGCTCTACTGCACGTGCCCTTGCGAGCGTGCTGGCAGATCTCGCTGCTACGCATCAGGTGATTGTCGTAACCCACCTGGCGCAAGTTGCCGTCATGGCCAATAAGCACTACGTGGTGAGCAAAGAGCCCGGCGATGTTCCCCAAACGCATCTGGATGAGGTGGCAGGGGACGCCCGTACTGTAGAGATCGCCCGTATGCTGAGCGGCGATCATTCGGAAGCAAGCCTAGCGCACGCCAGGCAGATGCTGGAAGAAGCTCGAGGCTAGAACGAGCTGGCGGTGCTGGGGGGACAAAATATCAGTAATTGTTGCCACTCCACTTGCTTGTCTGGCCCGACCGTCAAAAACTATGCCGGTTTACTACGATGAGTCGGCGTAGCTCGAGCACGGCTAAAATTGTAAAAAGAAAACCGCAGGTAGAACGCCTGCGGTTTTCTTTTAAAACGCGATGTGGTCTCATATTCCGATTTCATCGTAGTAAACCGGCATAGTTTTGTGGGAATGATACATAACGACCCCTGATAAAACCTACTCCACGACCTTATCCGGCTGGATGAGCTCCTCGTAGTAGCTGATGTGCTCTCGGGCGTCCTCGATTTCGGGCAGCAGGAAGTTGTAGATGACCTCTATGATCATCGTGGCGCTCATCTTGGAGAACGCGAAGTCGCCCGTTGTCAGCAGTGCCTCGTGATTGACGGTATTAAAGGTGTAGTCGGCTAGGCGCGCAAGTGGAGACTTGCTGTCGCTGCTTATGACGACCACGGTGGCGCCGCAGTCGCGAGCTGCTTTTGCCATGCGGTTCAGTCGACGCGACTTGCCAGAATTCGAGATCAGCACGATAACGTCGCCGGGGCGCAACGTGAGCGCAAAGCCAATCGAGGTCTCGCTGATAGTGCTTGCCATGCAGCGAAGGCCCAGCTGCGAAAACTTAAACGTCGCGTCGAGTGCGACGGCGTTGGTGTTGCCTACGGCTGCAAACTCGATAGCCCCTGCGTTCTTAAATGCGTGCACGACGGCTGCCAGCGTGTCGTGATCAATGCCATCGATAGTCGCATTGAGCTCGCTTACCTTGGCAGCGAGAATATTCTTGAGGCTCTGCTCCATATTGTCGAGCGATACCTCGTCGGTGAGTCCTTCATTGCGCTGACTCTCCAGATCGCGCGCTAGTGAAAACTGGAAACTGCGAAAACTGCCAAAACCCAGTTTGCGGCAGAAGCGCGAGACGGTTGCCTCGGAGGTTGCGGCGGCGCGCGAGAGCTGGGCGG
>DXLV01000049.1 GCA_019414545.1 Collinsella sp.
GATGACCACGACGTCCTCGCCCAGCTCGAGCTTCTCGCCCTTCTTGGCGGCATCGATGCCAGCCTGTACGATGCCGCGGGCGTCGAGCACGACCGTCGCGGCCGCCTTGCCGCCACCTCCACCGGCGTCGAGGGCGTTTGGGCTGCCGGTGACTGCCGCCGCGGTCCTGCCACCGTGGTCGAGGCTATCGCCGACGCCGCCGAGGTCGCCCGTGCCATTGCCGGCGTGGACTTTAACAAGTACGCCGACTGCAACGAGCAGGCCGGTCGCGAGGACACCTGCTACGAGCGCAAGGGGTCGCTGTGCCGCGACAAGCGCAACTGCACCAAGACCCGCTGCCTGGGCTGCGGCTCGGTGTGCGAGGTCTGCTGCGACGTGTGCCCCAACCGCGCAAACGTTGCTATTAAGGTGCCGGGCCTGGCCAAGCATCAGGTGGTACATGTCGACGGCATGTGCAACGAGTGCGGCAACTGCGCCGTGTTCTGCCCCTACCAGGAGGGTCGTCCCTATAAGGACAAGCTCACCCTGTTCTGGAGCGAGCAGGACATGGAGAACTCCGAGAACGAGGGCTTCCTGGCTGTGGACGAGGACCACTTTAAAGTCCGCGTCGCCGGCACGGTCCGCACCGTCTCGGTCGATGCCGTCAACACCGGTCTTCCCGAGGCCGTCCGCCTGACCATCAGGGCCGTGCGCGACAACTATTCGTACCTTCTTAAGAAATAGGCGAGTCTCTTATGGCCAAATCCATTCAACATAACGTGGCCTACGTTGCCTGCGGAAGCGGCTGTGCCTCCGCAGGCGGCGACGCCCGCTGCAGCGAAGGCTGCATTGGCTGTGGCGCCTGCGTCACGGCCTGCCCCCACGGCGCCATTGCGCTGGTTGATGGCATCGCCCGCGTGGATCGCTCCAAGTGCACGGGCTGTGGCCTGTGCGGCATGGCGTGCCCGCAGCGCGTGATTGCCTTCGTTCCCGGCTACCAGAACATTCTGGTGCGCTGTAACAACACCGACAAGGGCGCCATTGCGCGCAAGATCTGCGACACGAGCTGCATCGGTTGCGGCATGTGCGCTAAAAAGTGCCCTGCCGGCGCTATCCGCATCGAGGACAACTGCGCCCATATCGACGGCGCGGACTGCCTGTCGTGCGGCATGTGCGCCGTCGTCTGCCCGCATGGCGCCATCCACGACCGCACCGGCATCGCCGCCGGCGTGTAGAAGGGAATCACCATGGCACAGGAATTCACTTTTACCGTTAACGGCGTCGAACGCACGACGACTCAGAACAAGCCGCTGCTCCGCTACTTGCGCGACGACCTGCACATCCATTCCGCTAAGGACGGCTGCTCCGAGGGCGCCTGCGGTACCTGCACCATCCATGTAGACGGCGCGGCCGTCAAGGCATGCGTACTGACCACCGCTCTTGCCGCCGGCCGCAACATCGTGACCGTCGAGGGCCTGCCCCAGGACGTGCGCGAGGCCTTTGTGTACGCCTTTGGCGCCGTGGGTGCCGTGCAGTGCGGTTTTTGCATCCCCGGCATGGTCATGGCGGGTGCGGCGCTCATCGCCGAGGACCCCGAGCCCACCGAGGAGCAGATCAAGTACGCCATCCGCGGCAACGTCTGCCGCTGCACCGGCTACAAAAAGATTATCGAGGGCATTTCGCTGGCCGCTGCGGTGCTCCGCGGCGAAAAGCGGATCGACGAGGGCCTGGAGCGCGGCGACGACTACGGTGTGGGCAAGCGCGCCTTCCGTATCGACGTGCGCAAGAAGGTGCTCGGCGAGGGCAAATACCCCGATGACATCGACGAGCTCGATCAACCGGGTCTGACCTACGCCAGCGCCGTGCGCTCCAAGTACCCGCGCGCCCGTGTGCTCTCCATCGACACCTCCAAGGCCGAGGCCCTGCCCGGCGTGGTGGGTATCCTACGCGCCGAGGACGTGCCGGTCAACCAGGTCGGCCACCTTATCCAGGACTGGGACGTCATGATCGCGGTGGGCGATATCACCCGCTGCGTGGGCGATGCCATCGTGCTGGTGGTCGCCGAGGACGAGGCGACGCTCGAGAAGGCCAAGAAGCTCGTAAAGATCGATTACGAGCCGCTGGAGCCCGTGCGTAACATTGTCGAGGCCAGGGCTGCCGACGCCCCACGCCTGCACGACAGCTTCTTTGCCTTTGGCAACACGGTAGAGCTCAAGGACAACGTGTGCCAGAGCCGCCATGTGACGCGCGGCGACGCCGCCAAGGCGTTGGCGGAGAGCGCATTTACCGTGACGCAGCGCTTTACCACGCCCTTTACCGAGCATGCCTTCTTGGAGCCCGAGTGCGCCGTCGCCTTCCCGTACAAGAACGGCGTCAAGGTGCAGTCGACCGACCAGGGTGCCTACGATACGCGCAAAGAGTGCGCCCACATGTTTGGCTGGGATAGCGAACCCGAGCGTGTGGTCGTCGAGACCATGCTCGTGGGTGGCGGCTTTGGCGGTAAGGAGGACGTTTCGGTCCAGCACCTGGCCGCGCTCGCCGCATATAAGTTCCAGCGTCCTGTGAAGTGCAAGCTCACGCGTGCCGAGTCGCTTGCGTTCCATCCCAAGCGTCATGCCATGGACGGTACCTTTACGCTGGGCTGCGACGCCGAGGGCAACTTTACCGGCCTGGACTGCGAGATCAACTTTGATACCGGCGCCTACGCGTCGCTGTGTGGCCCGGTGCTCGAGCGCGCCTGCACGCATGCCGTTGGCCCCTATAAGTACCAGAACACCGACATTCGCGGCTTTGGCTACTACACCAACAACCCGCCCGCCGGCGCGTACCGCGGCTTTGGCGTGTGCCAGTCCGAGTTTGCACTCGAGAGCCTGATCGACCTGCTGGCCGAGAAGGTCGGCCTGGATCCGTGGGAGATCCGCTACCGTAACGCCATCGAGCCGGGCGAGGTTTTGCCCAACGGTCAGATTGCCGACTGCTCCACGGCGCTTAAGGAGACGCTGCTCGAGGTCAAAGATGCCTACTATGCGCATCCCGGACACGCCGGTATTGCCTGCGCCATGAAGAACGCCGGCGTGGGCGTGGGCCTGCCCGATGCCGGCCGCTGCAAGATTCGCGTCGAGGATGGCCGCGCCGTGGTCTACGCCGCCACGTCCGACATCGGCCAGGGCTGCAACACGGTCTTTTTGCAGGACGTTGCCGAGGCCTGCGGTCTGCCGCTGAGCCGCATCGCCAACGGCGAGTGCTCCACCGAGAACGCTCCCGACTCCGGCACCACGTCTGGCTCGCGCCAGACGGTCGTGACCGGCGAGGCCGTGCGCGGTGCCGCCTTCCTGCTGCGCGATGCCATGGTTGGCATCGAGGCCGGCAAGCCTGCGCCTACCGCCCCGGTGAGCGCGCATGGCGACGGCGTCAAGATCGAGTACGACGACGGTCGCGCCTATCAGCTGCGCACGCAGGAGCTCGTCGCCGGCCAGGGTATGCATCCTCAGGATCCCGCGACCGCCATCAAGGCGCTTGAGGGATGCGAGTTTGGCTACGTGTATCTGGAGCCGACCGACAAGCTGGGCGCCGACGTTCCCAACCCCAAGAGCCACATCTGCTACGGCTTTGCCACGCATGTGGTCATTTTGGATGATGACGGCCGCGTGAGCGAGGTCTATGCCGCGCACGATTCCGGCAAGGTTGTCAATCCCATCTCCATCCAGGGTCAGATCGAAGGCGGCGTGCTCATGGGTATGGGCTATGCGCTTACCGAGGATTGGCCGCTCAAGGACTGCGTACCCCAGGCAAGGTACGGCACGCTCGGGCTGTTCCGTGCGCCCGAGATTCCGGATATCCACGCCATCTACGTGGAGAAGGACGAGCTGCTGCCCGTGGCATACGGCGGCAAGGGCATTGGAGAGATCGCAACGATCCCCACGGCGCCCGCCGTGCAGAACGCCTACCGCGCATTCGACGGCAAGCTGCGTCCGGATCTGCCCATGGCGGATACGCCGTACAGCCGCGCCCGTCACCGCGGGTAGGGTAGAGCGCGGACGGCCATTGCTGACGGGCTGTTCGCGCTCAACATCAACTGTATATGCTGCGCCTTTGGCCCCAGTTCCATCGCGAGCCGGGGCCTTTTGTTTGGAGCGGAAACTGCGTCCCGGAATTGGCGCTCAGAATGGGATGCGCTTTCCTTTTTGGGCCCTCGGCGGAAACTACGTCCCGGATTCGATGTTCAGAATGGGATGCATTTTCCCTTTGAGTCTCTAGCGGAAAGCGTGTCCCGGAATTCGGTTCCAGAGTGGGATGCGCTTTCCGGTTGGAGCTTCAAACGGAAAGTGCATCCCGGAATCCGCACCTGGAATGGGACGCACTTTCCGGAACAGCCCTCAACCGGAAACTGCGACCCGGAATTCGATGCCAGAACGGGATATGCTTTCCGAATCGCCTTCAGGCGGAAATTGCATCCCATTCTGAGTCTTCATTCTGGGACACGCTTTCCGCAAGGAGCTTCATCAGGAAAGCGCATCCCGTTCCGAGCTCCTATTCCGGGACGCACTTTCCGGTTGTCATTCACTTGGAAACTGCATCCCAGTTTGAGCGTCTATTCCGGGATGCAGTTTCCGCTGGGCGTTCAACCGGAAACCGTGTCCCGTTCTAGGCCTTGATTCCGGGACACGGTTTCCGCTAGGCATGCCATCTGGAAAGCGCATCCCGTTTTGAGCACTCAGTCTGGGACATGGTTTCCGCGGGAGCTTCCGACCGGAAAGCGTATCCCGGTTTGGTAGGCAGGCGGGCATAAGCTCAGCAGCTCCTACAGGTCTACCTCGTTGAGCCATGTCGGCAGCGCGGTCTGCCGGATGCCTGCCGTCTGCAGCTTTTTGGCGAGCATTCCTGCCGAGCGGACCTCGTTCATGGTAAAGCGCAGCAGAGGGTGACCGTAGAGCGATAGATGCGCCTCGCGCTGTCGTTCGGCAACGAGCGCCTCGGCGGTGGTGCGTCCGGCCAGCATGGTCTGGTCGGTATATTTGATGAGCCCGTCGAGTTCGCCCAGCGTGAGCTCCCGCGCCTGGCGCTCCCAGGCAAAGTCCGTTCGTATGGGCTTGGCCGAATCGAAGGGGTCCGTTAGCTCGTATTGAAGCCCATCGGGTGCAAAGCCCGTTTCGATCATGACGGCTCGGGCGACCGATTCCCCGCCGCTCTCGGCGCGAGCGTCGGCATATCGAAGCGTTGTGAGGGCGGTGCGAATCGCGAGACCATTGCGGACAGTCGCTCGTTGCTCAACGGCCTCCATCAGCTGTTCCGGCGCAAGGCCGAGCTTTGAGATCGCCGAATCGGCAATGGGCATGCCGTCGGCAAAACCAGTTTGCAGCAGGCAATCTGTGGCCGTTTGGATGGGCGGTGTTACCGATACGCCGGCTCTGCGTATTGCTCCGGCCGGCTCAATCTGGTGTCGCTGAATATGTGCGCCCGGACGAGCCGACGGCTTTGTCGAGCTGCAAACATGCACGACGTTCAGGTGTCGCCACGAGACCTCGAGCCCCAGCAGGCAAGCTGCCGAAAACGAGCAGAACGTCCAATCGGGATGGATGATCGCAAGGGCGCGGATAATCTCGCAATGGCGTTGCGCTCGGTTGAGTTCATCCCAGCGCGTTTTTCGCGCAAACAACCCCGGCATGGGCGAGACAACCGTGCCGCCGGCGCGCCGAAGGAGCGCTTTTCGGATCGCCGTGCTCGGGGGAATCAGGCAGCGCCCCTCTTGTTCGGCTTGAGTGAGCAGTTGGTCGATGAGCTGGTCATTGCAATGGGTCATGAGCTACCGCCTCCTTTTGGGTAGCAAAAACGTATCAGCTGGAACTTGCCGCTCAGCTGACCAAAAGTTGACCAAAATCTAACCATGCAGGTAGATGACCTGCTTTTGGCGACATATTTCTTGTTTGAATCGGTGGGCGGTAATTGGCGACCGTGAACGGTAACTGGATATGAAGTCTTGGTAAGTTTCGGGACGTGTACTTTTTAGAAAAATGGCAGTCTCTCCGCGGAAAGTGCATCCCAGAATTAAGCCTCGGAACGGGATACCCTTTCCGAATCGGTCTTCAGGCGGAAGCTGCTCCCCGGATTTGACCTTCAGACCGGGATGCCGTTTCCGGTTGAGGCCTCGAGCGGAAAGCGCGTCCCATAATCCCCAACGGCACCGCAGCGGGCGCCGAGATTTCGTTACCGAAAAACCATTTGTTAGACCTGGCGTCCGCGGGTAAAATAAAGTCGACGGCAGCCCAAGTAGTGAAGAGCTGGGCGGCGCCGTTACTTCGATTAAGGGGTCAATGCCTTAGAGGCGTCGACCCCTCTTTTTCTGCTTCGTACGCTGCTTGAGTGCCTCGGTAAGTCCGATAAGCGCCGTGAGGAGCGAGACCAAAGCGGTCAGGAGCTTCACGAAATCAGTCAGATCGGTCATGGGCATCACCTCCCGTCGCATGGAGGGCGCTGCCCGGCACATGGAACTGCCGTCAACAACTGCAATTCTATCAAAGTACTGCTATAAATACGAATATATGTTCGATAATAACAGTGACGTGATTCTCTCAAAGTGTGGCTTTACGCAAAGATGCCGGAAAGCCGTGCTGTGCGATTTCATGTCCGCACGGGTTCCTATCCTTACGGCAATGTAGCCGCCTATGTAACGAGCGGCAGTTGACGGAGAAAGGCCCTGACCGTGCCAGACAAAAAGACGCCGGATATCTCGGCTATCGATACGACGAACTTTGCGCGCCAGATCGTGCTGGACTTTGAGTTTGCGCCGGTGCCAAAGCAGCGCCAGCGCCGTGGACTGCGCAATGAGATTATCGAGGTCGGCGCCGTCAAGCTCGATTACCACGGCAACGTTGTGGGCGAGTTCTCGCAGTTTGTGCAGACGGAATTTACCGAAGGCGTTGCGTTTCCCGTCCGCGAGCTTACGGGGATATCGGCCGTGGACACCGCGATGGCCGATCCGCTCTATGTGGTGATCAAAAGGCTCAGCGATTGGATCGGTCGCTACTCCGCCCAGGTGGTTTGCTGGAGCGGGGCGGACCGGCGACAGCTTTTGACCGAGTGCCAGGCAAAGCACATCGATCTTTCCGTATTTCCTACGGACTGGGCCGACCTGCAGGCGTTTTACACCTCGATTATGGACGTGGGCAGCTACGGGTGCGTCTCTTTGAGTGACGCGGCAACGTGGTTTGGCATCGAGTTCGACGAGTCGACGGGCCACGCCCACAGCGCCTTAGCCGATGCGCGCGTGACCGCCAGGCTGCTCAAGCAAGTGATGGACGGGGACTACCGCGTGAGCCCGCGCGCCCAGGAAGTCCGCCAACGGTGGGGGATAGGTGAGCGAGCTCAGACACGCCTTTCCAGCAAGTGCCCCGAGCTGGGCGACCTGCTGCTGAAGCTGAAGGCGGAGGGGAGGTAGGCGGGGCTCCGGGAATGACCTCTGACTCGATTCGCCGGGGCTCTTTTGATTTCTTTGGAGCTTTCGCACGGGGCTGACTTTACTCCGTCTCATTTCGTATAAAGCAGCTGCTAGATTGCATGGTGATGATAAAATTAATCAGTTCAACACCAACAGTTGCCGCTTTGCGCAATGGGGAGTTCCGAGACGTATGAACGAGTCTGATACACGGCTTAAGCTCATCGATCCTGCGATTATGAAGTCGTGGGATCGCAACACCCAAGTCTTCACTGAGTATTTCTTTACCAGTGGCGAGATCGTTGTGCGCGGAAGTGTGGTTACCCGTAAAGACAAGAAGAAGGCTGACTACCTTCTGATGTATGCCCCGGGCATTCCTATCGCAATCGTCGAGGCCAAGGATACGGAGCACACCGTTGATGCCGGTCTTCAACAGGGGATGGGATATGCCCAGCTGCTCGATATTCCGTTTGCGTACAGCTCAAACGGAAAGAGTTTTGTTGAACACGATTTTCTTACCGGGAAAGAGCGCGCTTTTGCCATGGACGAGTTCCCCACTCCGGCGGAACTCTGGACACGATACTCAAAAGCTAAGGGGCTTGAGCATCCGTATAGCCAGGAGATTGTGACCGCTCCGTATTACCAGGAGCACGGTGGCAATCACCCTCGCTACTATCAGTGCATCGCCATCAATCGTACGCTTGAAGCTATTGCGCGAGGCAAGAATCGCATCTTGCTCGTTATGGCAACGGGAACAGGAAAGACTTTTACGGCTTTTCAAATCGTTCATCGCTTGCGACAGACTACCGAGGTTCGTAAGGTTCTCTATCTGGCGGACCGCAATATTCTCGTCGATCAGACCATAGACGGCGATTTCAAGCCCCTCAAGAGGGTTACAACCAAGGTCGTAGGTCGAAAGCTCGATTCTGCTTACGAGATCTATTTCTCGCTCTACCAACAGCTTGTTGGAGAAAACGGTGAAGAAATATTCCGCGAGTTCGACTCGGAATTCTTCGATTTGATTATCGTCGACGAGTGCCATCGCGGAAGCGCCGCGGCGGACTCCGCATGGCGTAAGGTACTTGAGTATTTCAATTGTGCAATTCAAATCGGTATGACGGCCACGCCAAAGGAGACTGAAGAGGTTTCAAACATTACCTACTTCGGCGAACCTGTCTACACCTACTCCCTTAAACAGGGAATCGAGGATGGCTTTCTTGCCCCGTATAAAGTTATTCGCCCTAAGCTGAGCGTCGACATTTACGGATACCGTACTGAGGAAGGCGCCGTAGATGATCGCGGCGAAGCTCTGCCCAAACGTGTTTTCGAGAAGCAAGACTTCGACAGCGAGATTGTCATCAAAGAGCGCTACGAGGAAGTTGCCAAGCGGATAACTCAATTTCTAAAGGAGACGGGTCGTTACTCCAAGACCATAGTCTTTTGCGTTGACATCGAGCATGCCGAAAACATGCGACGTGCCCTTGTAAACGAGAACGCCGATATCGTAAGAGATCACCCCACCTACATCATGAAGATTACGGGTGACGACAGGGAAGGTAAAGCGCAGTTAGATAACTTCATCGACCCCGACGAGAAATACCCGACCATCGTCACGACTTCGAAACTTCTCACCACTGGCGTTAATTGCAAGACGTGTAAGGTGGTCGTGCTCGACAACAAGTTCGGTGAGCACGGAATGACGGAGTTCAAGCAGATTATCGGCCGGGGAACCCGTATTTGTGAGGACTACGACAAACGCTATTTCACCATCCTCGATTTTCGTGATGCATCGCGTCTGTTCGCAGATCCCGAGTTCGATGGCGAGCCTGTTGTTGTGTTTGAACCGAATCCTGACGAACCCATCGCTGGACCTGGTCCCGATGACAACGACGACAAAACCGGCCCTGTTCTGCCTCCGCCTCCGATCGTAGACCCACCCGTATTACCGCCGGACGATCCGTCTCCCCATATGAAATATCACGTTCATGGGGCCGACGTCTATATAGTGTCGGAGATGGTGCAGTATTACTCCTCCGATGGCCTTCTTGTAACTGAGAGCCTTAAGGACTATACGCGGAAAAACATTCTTGGCGAATATGACACTCTTGACCACTTCCTAGCGGCGTGGAGCTCCGAACATAAGAAGCAGGCGATTATCGATGAGCTGCGCGCTCATGGCGTATTTCTAGATGAGCTGCGGCACGAGACTGGCCAGGAACAAATGAGCGATTTTGACCTCATCTGCCATATTGCTTACGACCAGAGGCCCCTGACGCGCAGTGAGAGGGCCAATAGTGTCAAGAAAAAGGGCGTGCTCTATGAGTATGCCGGCGTCGCCCGTGAGGTCCTTGAAGCGCTTCTCGACAAATATGCGACGTCGAACCTCGTAGACTTGGACGACACCCACGTTCTCGACCTCGAGGAGTTTCGTCGGTTTGGCAGCCCAATGAAGATCGTTGCCGCATTCGGCGGCAAACAACAGTACATTCAAGCAGCGCAGATGCTCGAGGACGAGCTCTACATCGCATAGAGAAAGGTAACGATAGCAAATGGCACTGGGATCTCTTGTAAAGACCCTGCAGAACATCATGCGCAAAGACGCCGGCATCAATGGCGATGCGCAGCGCATCGAGCAGATGACTTGGCTTTTCTTCCTCAAGATTTACGATGCCAAGGAGCAGGAGTGGGAGTTTCACGATGACTCCTATCAGTCCATCATCCCCGAGCGCCTACGCTGGTATAGCTGGGCGCACGATGCGAAAGACGGCAAGGCGCTTACTGGCGATGAGCTTCTCGACTTTGTAAACAATGATCTATTCAAGACTCTTGAGAGTCTTGAGCTTGCACCTGATGCGCCTTTGCGACACGTCGTCGTCAAGGCTGCTTTTACTGACGCCAACAACTACATGAAGGATGGGATTCTGCTTCGTCAAGTCATCAACGAGATTGACGAATCGGTTGACTTTACCGAGTACAAAGAGCGCCACGCCTTCGGTGAAATTTACGAGACCATCCTGAAAGACTTGCAGTCCGCAGGTAATGCCGGCGAGTTTTACACGCCCCGAGCGGTGACTGACTTTATGGCCCAGGCGCTTGCGCCCAAGCTCGGCGAGACTGTGGCTGACTTCGCGTGTGGCACGGGCGGCTTTTTGACGAGCGCCCTCAAGATTCTCGACTCCCAGGTTCAGACTCCAGCCGATCGTGAACTCTATGCAAGATCGGTATACGGTGTCGAGAAGAAGCAGCTCCCTTACCTGCTGTGCGTGACCAACATGCTGTTGCACGATATCGATAATCCTGAAGTCTTTCACGATAACTCTCTCGAGAAGGACGTTCGCGAGTGGAAGCACAAGCCTGACGGCCAGTTTGACGTTGTACTTATGAACCCGCCCTATGGCGGGTCCGAGAGTGCATCAGTGCAAAACAACTTCCCTGTCGCCCTCCGTAGCTCCGAGACCGCAGATCTATTCCTTGGACTCATTCTTTATCGTCTTAAGCGAGGCGGCCGCGCTGCTGTTATCATTCCGGATGGTTTTCTCTTTGGCCAGGATAGTGCAAAGACGGAGATCAAGCGTCGCCTGCTTGAGGACATGAACCTGCATACTGTCTTGCGCCTTCCGCAGAGTGTCTTCGCTCCGTACACGAGCATCACTACTAACGTTCTGTTCTTCGATAATACGGGGGCCTCTGAGGGCGTTTGGTTCTATCGCATGGATATGCCCGAGGGGTATAAACACTTCTCTAAGACCAAGCCCATTAGGATCGAACATTTTGCACCTGTAAAGGAATGGTGGGAGAACCGTCGGGATATCGAGGAAGACGGCAATCCCAAGGCCAAGTTCTATACGGTTGACGAGTTGCGAGACGGCGGCTTTAACTTTGACGTATGCGGCTATCCTCACGAGGAAGAGGAGATCTTACCGCCTGACGAACTGATCAGGAACTACAAAGAAGAGCGTGCTAAGCTCGATGCCGAGATTGACCAGAGGCTTGCTCGTATTTGCGAGATTCTTGGGATTGAGGCGTAGATGAAGGCAAAAGACCTGAAGAACTCAATCCTTCAAATGGCAATTGAGGGCAAGCTTGTGCCGCAGGATCCGAACGACGAGCCTGCCAGCGTCCTTCTCGAACGTATTCGTGAAGAAAAGCATAAGCTTATTGCTGAAGGTAAGGCCAAATTCCCGAAGGGCGGGGAGAGCATTATCTATATCGGTTCCGATGGCTCCCCCTATGAGAAGAGGGTAGACGCTAAGGGGCGCGTGC
>DXLV01000005.1 GCA_019414545.1 Collinsella sp.
CCGGCTACCCGGAAAATGCCCTTGTTCCCTATCCTGTCATTGTGGCAGCGACAATGGTTGTCCGGCGTTTGCCCAGATAAAACCTGCCAAAATAAACCTGTCCCTTTTTGGCAGGCTACTCGGCGCTCTTGAGGGCGCCGACCATGTCGATCTTATTGAGGGTGCGATTGGTAGCGAGGTTGACGATGATCGTAAAGCCGAAGGAAAGCACCACGGCAAGCACGTAGCTCAGCGGCTCGACTTCGACGTCAAAGTACAATGACGGCATCTGCAAGATGTACGTAAAGCTCTCGGCCAGCGCACCACCCAGCGGTACGCCCAGCGCGGCTCCGATCGCCGTAAGAATCAACGTCTCCTTGTTGACGTAGTGATGCACCTCGCCACGGCGGAAGCCCAGCACCTTGATAGTCGCCAGCTCGCGTTCGCGCTCGGAGATATTCGTGTTGGACAGTGTAAACACCACCACAAACGACAGGCACGCCGCCATAAAGGTCACGAGCACCACGACCGAATTGATAATCGTAAAGTTCGCCTCATAGTTTTCCCAATGCTCGGCCGTACTCGAAATCGTAAGCCAACCGTCACTCTTAAGATTCTTGCTAAACGCAATCTGGTCGGCCGACGAACCCTTAAGCAGCATAAAGACGCCGTTAAGGCGTGCACTTCGACCGAACGCGCGCTCATAGGTGCCCTGCGTCATGTAAAGCGTGTTGCCTAGATAGTTGAGCGAGATGTCGCTGACTTTGACCTTGGCAACATTGAGCGACGAATCCTGGACGTGTGCCGTATCGCCCGGCTTGATCCCCAGCACCAGCTGAGAGCTCTTGCTCAAATACACATCCCCGTCACGCAGGGCGAGCGGTTCTTTGGACTCGTCCTCTAGGCGCACGTAGTCGTTCAGGTCGTTCGTGCGGTCATCGGGCACCACGATCAGCTGCACGGTCTCGCTCTTTCCGCCGAATGTAAAGGTAACGTTGTCGGTCATAATCGGCAGCGTCGAAGTCACAGTCACGTTGGAATCATTGGCCGCGCCGCGCTCATCCAGTGCCGCACACGTCTGCGAAAAATCGTCGGGATTGGCAACCGCCAGCAGATCGTAGCGCGTGATGTGGCCGTACTGCTTGGGCGAAAGCGCGACCGACGTATCACGGATGCCCATACCGCAAATCACAAGCGCCGTGCAGCCCGCAATGCCAAAGATGGTCATGAAGGCGCGCTTTTTGTAGCGGAATAAGTTGCGTGCAGCGACCTTGTTCAAAAAGCCCATGCGGCGCCAGATAAAGCCGATGCGCTCGAGCAAGATGCGCGAGCCGGCGCGCGGAGCCTTGGGGCGCATGAGCGAGGCTGGGGTCTCGGCCATCTCGTGGCGGCAGGCGATAATCGTGGCGCCCACCACGCCCACGGCAAACAGCGCCACCGAAACGATTGAGGACACGATGTCGTACGAAAGCAGCATCTGGGGCAGCGAGTACATGTCGTCGAACACCGTAAACAAGAACAGCGGCAGACCCACAAATCCGATGATATTGCCGAGCACGCCACCGATCAGACACGCCCACAGCGAGTAGTCCACGTATTTGGACAGAATGCGCCCGCGCGAATAACCGAGTGCCTTATACAGGCCGATGAGCGTGCGCTCCTCCTCGACCATACGCGTGGCGGTGGTGAGACTGATGAGCACGGCGACGATAAAGAAGATGAACGGGAACACCGTGGCGATGGCCTCAATTGACGAGCTATCGCTCTCCACGCTCGAGTAGCTTGCGATATTGCCGCGGTCCTGGATGTACCACGTGCATTCGCCTAGATCGGAAAGCTCGGCGCGGGCATCGGCAAACTGTTGGTCGGCGGCGGCGCGACGCTGGTCCAGGTCGGCCTGCGCTTGTACGCGCTCCTCGCTGCCCTCTGCCATGCGGTTGATGTTATCCTGCTCGATCCCAAAGAGCATATTCGCCTGGCGCTCGGCCGCATCCAAGCTTGCCGGCGTGTCGACTGTCAGCTCCTGAGCGCGCGCCTTCTCACGCTCCTCGCGGATCTTCTCTATATTGCCCTTGACCTTGTTGATCTTTGCCGCGTAGGCATCCGAATAGGAGTTGAGGCTCTTGGCTCCCTCGACGACTACGTGGACTGCGGAATAGGACGACGACGTCGCGGCGTCCTCGCTCACATAGAACTTATAGTCCGCCGCCGAAGCAGCGCGAAAGGCGTTGACTGTCGAGTCGGAGCTCACATCAGTGGGATCGAGGACCTCGGCCGTAATGGTGTAATCGCCCGCGGCAAACTGATCCTTGGCGCTTTGGTTCGACGAGCTCGCGTCATTGGCGGCAAAACTCACCGTATCGCCGAGCTTTTTGCCCGAAGCCTTCAAAAAACGTGAGGTCACTGCCACTTCGCCCGAAGTCTCGGGCAGCTCGCCGCGTACTAGCACCGGTTGGTCAATATTCTCTTTGGAGAGGCTCTGTACGACGACACGCTCGCGCGTCGTACCCACGGCGGTATAGGCGGTCTCGGTATAGATGCCCTCGGCCGTCTCGACGCCATCGACCTCTTGGATCGCGGCAAGATCGTCATCGGTCAGACCATAGGTCGACTGCACGTTGATGTCATAGACATTCTGCTGGTCAAAGTAAGCGTCGACCGAATCGCACAGATCCTCGCAACCCGCCTTGAGGCCGCACATCACGCTCACACCGAGCGCGGTGATGACCACGATTGACAAGAAGCGCTTAAGACTGCCTCGGATTGTGCGGTAGATGCCACGGCGAAAAACCGTCGGCACCATATCGTTTGAGCTTTGGGCGGTGCGGTAGGTCGCGAACCCCCGGTCGCGGCCCGCGTGCTCCGTATCGTGGTTTTGGCTGTTTTGGCGGTCCTGGTCCATGGGCGCTACCACTCGATTGTCTCGATAGACACGGGATTTTGCTGGACCGTCTCGCTCTCCACGCGGCCACTCTTAAAGCGGATCAGGCGATCGGCCATGGGCGCCAGCGCGGAGTTATGGGTGATGATAATGACCGTGATGCCCTGCTTGCGGCAGGTGTCCTGCAGCAACTGCAAAATCTGCTTGCCGGTTTTGTAGTCGAGTGCACCCGTGGGCTCGTCGCACAAAAGCAGCTTGGGGTTCTTGGCCAGCGCGCGGGCAATGGACACGCGCTGCTGCTCGCCGCCCGATAGCTGCGCGGGGAAGTTGGCGAGGCGCTCGCCCAGGCCAACCTGGCAAAGCGTTTGCTCGGCATCGAGTGAATCGGGGCAGATTTGCGCCGCGAGCTCGACGTTTTCGAGCGCCGTCAGGTTGGGGACCAGATTGTAGAACTGGAAGACAAAGCCGACGTCGGCGCGGCGGTATTCCACAAGCTGCGCCTCGTTAGCGGAGCTCACATCGCGCCCGTCCACCGTCACGGTGCCGGAAGTCGCCGTATCCATGCCACCCAGAATGTTGAGCGCCGTGGTTTTACCGGCGCCCGAAGCGCCCAGGATAATGGCAAGCTCGCCACGCTCAACGGTAAAGCTCGCGCCGTCGAGCGCGTGAATGCGGGCATCGCCCTCGCCGTATGCTTTGATGACGTCTTTAAATTCGATATAGGCCATCGATCGGTTCCCATCTGGTCGGATAACTCTTTAGTATTACCCATTTCGCACCGACCAAATAGGGACAGGTTTATTTTGGCAGGTTTTATATGGGGAAACGTACCTCTTTGGGGGCAGCGCGGGACGCGCAGGGGCGGCCGTGCAGATCGGCACAGCCGTCTCACGTGGAATCGACCGACGCCTGCCTTTCCGTGACACCGGCAACTCGTTTTTGCTTGTTGGCATGGCCGCCATTATGCCTTGGGACTGAGCACTCAAATTCTCACTCCTCATTGCCACGCTTGCCGCAAGCTATCAGGGTGACGAGATGACGACGCTCGCTGTAGCAGCGCAGCCACACTCTATAAGCGAGGCGTTTGCCAGCAAAAAAGCGCGCGACAGGGTAAGCCCGCCGCGCGCTATCCTATGCGGACTAGTTATTGTTGTTGGTCATCGAGGCCACTACTGCCGCAAGATTGGAAATGGGCATCGTCTGCAACCAGATGCGACCGGGACCGGTGAGCACGGTGTTGAACACGCCCTCGCCACCAAACATGATGTTTTTGACGCCCTTGACCATTTGAGCGTCGATGCTCACGGTCTCCTCAAAGCCGGCCACGTTGCCGGTATCCACAATCATCTGCTGGCCAGCAGCGAGCTCGTACTCAACCAGGTCGCCGTCGATCTCGGCAAAAGCAACACCCGAGCCCGTGAGCTTCTGCATGATAAAGCCCTCGCCGCCAAAGACGCCGGCCTTTGCCTTCTTGTTAAAGTGAATGCTCAACTCGACGCCACTTTCCGCGGCAAGGAACGAACGCTTCTGCAAAATCCAGCTCTTGCCCGGACCGATCTCGATTGGCACGATGCGGCCGGGGAAGCAGGAGCCAAACGCGATCATGCCATCGCCACGCGCGGTCCAAATGTTTTGGAACAATGCCTCACCCGAAAAAGCCTTGGAGAACATCTTGCCGATGCCACCGCCCGAGGTAGACATTTCCATGTTGGGGGTCATCCAAGCCATGGCGCCGCTTTCGGTGATCATGGATTCGCCATCGCTAAGGTTGCACGTAACAACCGGGAAAGCCCCTCCGCCGATCTCGTACTGCATGACCGTCTCCTTTCCACTCAGGAGCCGAATAACGATGCCTATATTTTAGCAGGTAGAGATGCATATGTTCACACCGCCCATGCTCTCTCCTGCGGACGTTTCCCCAGATAAAACCTGCCAAAATAAACCTGTTCCTTTTTGGCAGGTTTTAAAGGCAAACGGTGAAGGTGATCTGGTTGCCGTGACCGGATACGGTGGCGGCGCCTCCATGGGCCTCGGCGATGGCACGCACCACGGACAGGCCCACGCCCGAGCCACCCGTCTTGGAGCTGCGCGACGCATCCGCACGATAGAAGCGATCGAACAATCGGTCCAGGTCGCCCTCGGGCAGCTCGTCCACGGCGTTCGATACGACAAGCTCGGCGGCGCCCTTGCCTTTGCCGTGCGAAACGGCGCACAGGCTCAGCTCAATCACGCTGCCCTCGCTCGCATAGCGCGTGGCGTTGTCCAGTAGCAACTCAACCACCTGCGCCACCGCCGCGGCATCGGCATGGGTCCGCACGCCGGTCGCAATCGACGTCGACAGGCGTTTACCGCCTGAGACCGCCACCGACTTAAACGGCGCCGCCGCCTTGTTCACCGCCTCCGAAAGATCGATCGACGCCATGGTAAAGCCCGCCGAGCCCTCGTCCATGCGTGCCAAGAACACCAAGCGCTCCGTGAGCGCCGATAATAGCGCACCCGCACTCGCCTTAGTGCTGCCTTAGCAGGTCGATGAGCATATTTAAAAAAGCAAGGTTATAGCTTAGTCGGACTTAAGGAACGGGCGGCTTCACATCTCGCCCTGCAAACAACGCCCGTACAGCGAGCGCGCTTGCCGCATGGGCGTTGCGGCCGCCTGCAGCTTATAGATAGGCACCCTCGAGGCGCAGCAGCCACTCCTTGCGATCCAGTCCACCGGCGTATCCGTTGAGCGATCCGTCGGCCGCGACCACGCGATGGCACGGCACGATAATCGAAATAGGGTTGCGAGCGACCGCAGCCCCCACCGCGCGAGGAGATGCAACGGGCGCTTCATTTCCCGGCACACGATGTCGAGCCGCAACGCGCTGAGCGATCTCGCCATACGTAGCGACCTCGCCACGCGGGATAGAGAGCAGCTCAAACCAAACCTCACGCTGAAATGCCGTGCCAATCAAATGCAACGGCGGCGTAAACCGAGGCTCCTGCCCCGCAAAATAGGCGTTGAGCCAAGCCCAAGAACGCTCTAGCACCGAAGAAGCCGCGCCATTGGCCGGACTCACCGACGACATGCCACCAATACCGGAAACCGCATCGGCGCCTTCAACATGTTCGGAGTCTTCCCGGAGAAGCGTGGAGCCAAAGTGTTCCTGTCCCTCAAACCAAAGCCCCGTCAGACCGCGGCCATCAGCGGCAAGCAGGATTTCGCCCAAAGGCGAAGCAAACGTCGTCGTGACCACCAGCGGCTCCTTTCAAAACTCCGCAACATAATACCGCGAACTGTGCAGACAACCCCCGCAGATACGTCCGGGCGGGCTCGCAATTACTTCAGCGAGGCTGTTTTTCCCAATCAAGCGAAGAAGACGCGGGGCTTCGACGCCAGGGCGGTACCCCCGCCAGCTGAGCTCTAATACTTTTCCCGAGAAGTGAACGAGTAAAAACGAAGTCCCGGAGCATCCACACCTTTAGACCGCAAAACCGCAGGATTCGCACTGCAAAACCGCAGGACATAGCAATCAAAAAATGCCAATGCTTCGGGGGTCCAAATAAGGTCGTTCACTTCACAGGAAAAGTATTAGACCTCAATTCGCACCAAGCCCAAAGTCACCCCAGGCAGCAGGCGCGAAGCGCCGAGGCCGCCGCCGGGACTAGGGCCCGCAACAACCACGTGCCCCCACATCAGCCCAGCGGCCCCAACCAGCAACGGCCCCATCGCAGGCCGCTCGCAGCCGAGTCACCGCAGGCGGGGGCCGGGCTTGGTTTTCAGAACATTCCGCAGACCAGTGTGGCGCCTTGTCCGCGGCTCCGAAGGAGCAGGACAAGGCGCCACACATGGTCGAGGACGTTCTGAAAACCAAGCCCGGCCCCCGCCGGACAGGTCAACCTACTCGCAGAGCAGCTTAGCGATCTGGACAGCGTTGGTTGCCGCGCCCTTACGGATTTGGTCGCCGCAGCACCAGAAGGTGATGCCACGTGCGGCCTCGGGGTTCGAGATATCACGGCGCACGCGACCGACCCAAATCAGGTCCTGGTCGGAGGTGTCCATCGGCATGGGGAAGCGATCGTGCGCATCCTCGGCACTCATGTCGTCAACCAGCTTGACGCCCGGAGCGGCAGCCAGCGCAGCACGGGCCTCTTCCACCGTGATGTCGCGCTCAAACTCGAGCGTAATGCTCTCGGAGTGCGAGCGCAGCACGGGCACGCGCACGCAGGTGCAGTTCACGCGCAGCTCGGGCAGATGCATGATCTTGCGGCCCTCGTTTTGCAGCTTCATCTCCTCGGAGGTAAAGCCCTCTTCCTTGACGCCGCCAATCTGCGGAATCAGGTTGCTCGCCAGCTGGGCGGCAAACGCGCGCGGCTCGGGAATCTCTTCGCCACGGCCCAGGGCGGCCAGCTGGGCCTCAAGCTCGGCCATGCCGGGGGCACCAGCACCCGAAGCCGCCTGGTACGTCGAGACGATCATGCGCTTCACGCCAGCGAGCTGATGCAGCGGCCACGTGGGAACCAGGCCGATAATGGTCGCGCAGTTGGGATTGGCGATAAGACCGTGATGCCACTTGATGTCGTCGGCATTAATCTCGGGCACGACCAGCGGTACCTCGGGATCCATACGGAAGGCATGGCTGTTGTCGACCACGACGGCGCCGCGCTTGACGGCCTCGGGCAGCAGCTCCTTGGCGATATCGTCGCCGGCAGCGCCGAGCACGATGTCGCAGCCCTCAAAAGCCTCGGGGCAAGCCTCCTCAATCACAGCCTGCTCGCCGCGGAACTCGACGGTCTTGCCCGCAGAGCGTGCGCTCGCCAGCAGCCTGAGCTTGCCGACCGGGAACTCCTGCTCGTTCAGGCACTCGAGCATCTGGGTGCCCACGGCTCCCGTCGCGCCCAAAATAGCAACCGTGTACTGTTTCATGCTTCCCCCTTTAAAGGTTGTGGCTATCGCCCGCACGCCAAGCAGGCCGATTATTGTTGCCAGTGTATACAAGAACGGGGCAGGCACGAAACCCGCCCCGTCGAAACGAAACCGAAACGAAACGCCCCGCCGTAGATTTTTGAGGCAAGTCCCAAAAATCTACTGGGATAGCAGCTACTTGTGGAGCGCGGCCGGGGCGGGATCGACCGGCGCGGGAGCCTCCAGGTCGGAGACCTTCACAATGCCGTTCTCATCGGAGAAGGCGCGGTAAATGGTCCGAATCGCCAGGTCGAAGTCCTTCTCCTCGACACCGATAATGATGTTGATCTCGTCACAGCTCTGCGAAATCATACGCACGCTCACGCCGGCCTGGCCGAGCATGCCAAACAGATGGCCCGAGATACCTGCACGGCCGCGCAGGTTACGACCGACGGTCGCGATAAGCGCCAGACCCTCAACGACCTCGATCTCGAGCGGCTCGACCTCCTGCTGGATGTCGCCCACGAGTGAGTACAGCGAATCGTGCACATCCTGCTCCTGCACCACGGCGCCAAAGCGGTCGACGCCGGTGGGCATATGCTCGACGGAAACGTCATAGCGCTCGAAGACCGAAAGCGCACGGCGCATAAAGCCAACGCGGGGCTTGGTGCGGTCGCGGGCCACGTTGATGGCGACAAAACCGCGCTTGCCGGTCACGCCGGTAATGATGGGCTCTGCCTCGCCTTCATCAGCCGTCTCGCTAATGATGGTGCCGGGGTCCTGCGGCGCATTGGTGTTCTTGATGACCAGCGGAATGCCCGCCTCGCGCACGGGGAACACGGCCTCCTCGTGCAGGACGCTTGCGCCCATGTACGAAAGCTCGCGCAGCTCCTCGTAAGTAACGCGCGCAATGGGCTGAGCCTCGGGAACAATACGCGGGTCGGCAGAATAGAAGCCCGAGACGTCGGTCCAGTTCTCGTACAGGTCGGCGCCCAGGCACTTGGCCAGAATCGAGCCCGAGATATCGCCGCCGCCACGATCGAGCAGCTTGATCTGGCCCTCACGCGTCGCGCCGTAGAAACCGGGCATAACGAAGCCGCCCTGCTGACCGTACTCTTGCACCAGCTCGGAGGTGCGGTTCATGCTGAGCGTACCGTCGTGATGGAACGCCACAACCGTCGCGGCGTCCAGGAACGGTAGGCCCAGGTACTCAGCCATCAGGCGAGCGGTGAAGTACTCGCCGCGGCTTACGAGCTCCTCAGTAGAGTAGCCACCGGAGCGAGCACGCTCGGCAAAGGCCGCAAACTCCTCACGGATGGGATAGGTGAGCTCCAGCTCGTCAGCGATATCAAAATAGCGCTGGCCAATGTCCTCGAGCAGTTCCTCGCACGACACGTGGTACTTAACGTGCGCGTTAACCAGGTAGAGCAGGTCGGTCACCTTGGTGTCGCCCTTAAAGCGGCGACCGCAGGCAGAAACCACCACAAAACGGCGGGCCGGGTCGGCATCGACAATGGCCTTGATCTTCTTAAAGTGTTCGGCGTCGGCGACCGACGAGCCGCCAAACTTGGCAATCTTAATCATGGGCTGGAGGTTACCTTTCTAAAAAGCCTCTGCGAACCTATTTTGCGCGCTCTGATACCATGGGTTCACCGATTGGGACCAAGGCATCCGAGGAGCAGTGTTATATGGGAACTTATCATAGTACACGAGGACGCACTTTATCGTGCTCAAGTAAGGTGGCAATCCGCACCGGCATCGCTCCCGACGGGGGTTTGTTTGTCTCGGACGAGCTTGGCACCCAGCAGGTCGATATCAGCTCGCTTGCAGATAAATCGTACTTTGAAATCGCTCAAGATGTGTTGGGAATGTTACTGAATGATTACACGGCCGAAGAAATTTCGGCGTGTGTCGACGAGGCATACCGCGACACATTTGCAAGCGAAGAGGTCACGCCGCTCGTCAAACTCGACGCCGCACCGGGCGTCGACGCCCCTCAGACCTATGTGATGGAGCTCTTTGGCGGCCCCACGAGCGCCTTTAAGGACGTCGCCCTGCAGATGCTCCCCCGCCTTATGGCCCGCACCTCCGCCAAGGACGGCGGCGCCGAGCGCATCATGATCGTCACCGCCACGTCAGGCGACACGGGCAAGGCCGCACTCGCCGGCTTTGCCGACGCCCCGGGCACGGGCATTACCGTCTTTTATCCCGAGGGCAAGGTCAGCCGCGTGCAGAATCTGCAGATGTCCACGCAGGAGGGCGATAACGTCGCCGTCTGCGGCATCCGCGGCAACTTCGACGATGCCCAGAGTGCCATCAAGCGCATCTTTGCCGATAAGGAGCTTGCCGAGCGCCTGGAAGCCGCCGGCACTGTGCTTTCGAGCGCCAACTCCATCAACGTCGGCCGCCTGGTGCCGCAGGTCGTCTACTACTTTGCCGCCTATGCGCAACTGCTACGCGCCGGCGCTATCGAGGCTGGCGACGCCGTAGAGTTCTGCGTGCCCACCGGCAACTTTGGCGATATCTTGGCCGGCTACTACGCCAAGCGCATGGGTCTGCCCGTCGCCAAGCTCGTCGTGGCGAGCGACAAGAACAACGTGCTTGCCGACTTCCTGACCACCGGCGTTTACGACCGTAACCGCCCGTTCTTCACGACCATCTCGCCGTCGATGGACATCCTCATCAGCTCCAACCTGGAGCGCATGCTCTACTTCCTGTCCGACGGCGACTGCGAGCTCGTTGCCGGCCTTATGGATCAGCTTGCCCAGACCGGCCGCTACGAGGTGCCCGCCGAGCTGCTGGCCAAGATCCAGAGCGTGTTTGGCTGCGGCTGGGCCAGCGAGGACGAGGTCCGCGCTGCCATCAAGAGCTGCTGGGACGCCAACGGCTACGTGATCGACCCGCACACCGCTTGCGGCTATCACGTCTTTGAGCAGGTCGCTTCCGCCGAGGGCGCCAAGGCCCGCGTGCTGCTTTCGACCGCCAGCCCCTACAAGTTCCCGCGCGCCTGCTGCGACGCCCTGGGGCTCGACGTTCCCGAGGATGATTTTGAGGCTATGCGTGTGCTCGAGCAGGCCACCAACACGGTCGCCCCGACCCAGCTCGCCGAACTCGAATCCAAACCCGTCCGCTTCGAAGACGTCTGCGACGTCGATGAGATGGCAAGCTACGTCGAGTCTGCAGCAAAAAAGATGGCTACTAACTAAACCCCTTATTAAGCGCCGGCGAAAGCCGGCGCACCTTCTTTCATCAGATAACCCCCGGGATGATGACGAACGCGCACAGCGTGCCTGGCTGTTTAGTTCGTCGCGAGTTCCGCACGCAAAGGAAAGCACTTAATGTGCTTTCCGTCTTGCGCAGGACTGCCCGAGCAGCGAACTAAACAGCCAGGCACGCCAGGAGGACTCACATGATCAAAATCACCGTCCCAGCAACGAGCGCCAACCTAGGCATCGGCTACGATACCCTCGGCATGGCCGTCAGCCTCTACTCGCACTTCACCTTCGAGCGCGCCGACAAGCTCACCATCACCGGATGCCCCGAAGAGTTCCAAAACGAGAACAACCTGGTCTACGTGAGCTTTGTCGATGCTCTGGCCGCCTGGAGCGAGCCGGCCTTTCCCGTCGCTATCGACATTCAGACCGACGTGCCCGTCGCTCGCGGCCTGGGTTCCAGCTCCACCTGCGTCGTCGCCGGCATCATGGCGGCCGCCGCGCTGACAGGCCACACCGTCGACCGCGCCGAGCTCGTCCGCATCGCCACCGAGGTCGAGGGCCATCCCGATAACGTCGCCCCCGCTATCCTGGGCGGCGCCGTCTGCTCCTTTACGCCGACCGACTCGCTGCCCCAGTGCCTGCGCTACGAGGTGAGCGATCGCTTGCGTTTTATTACCGTGATTCCGCCCTACGAGGTGCATACGAGCGAGGCGCGCAAGGTCGTGCCGCAGGAGATTCCGCTCTCCACCGCCGTATGGCAAATGGGCCGCATCGCCGGCATGACGCGCGGTTTGGAGACTGGTGACCTAGACCTGATTGCCGCCGCTAATGACGACCGCATCCAGGAGCCCTATCGCCGCCGCCTCATCCCCGACTACAACGCCGTGCGCGACACCTGCCTTAACGGCGGCGCCAAGACCATCTGGATCAGTGGCTCCGGCTCGACCCTCATGGCCGTAACTGATGACACCATCGTGGCAAAGTTCCTGCAGGTCAAGCTGCGTGAGCAGTTCCCCAAGTGTGACACGCATATTCTGACGTGCGACACGGAAGGCGCCCAGATCGAATACCTGTAGCGCCCTGCTTCATTGCTCTCACCGGTCCCCTTGGGGCTTCCCCTGAAAACGTCCTCGATCATGAATTGCCCCGTCGTGCGCTTCGCGCGACGGGGCAATTCGATCTGCGGATTGTTTTCAGGGGAAGCCCCAAGGGGACCTGCGCGGCCTCGTCAGGATAATCGCATTCGCTGATTTAATCTTGTAGCTACGGACGAGGGGCCTTCGCGCTGCGGAATGATTTTGAGGGGAACACCCCGACCATCCCTGCGTTTACCTTGCTGAGAATGTCTACAGGAACCCACGCTTTGAAGGGGCGCTGGGCAGATAGGGGCTTTTTAGGTTACATAATAAACTGTTTATCTATGCTACTATTTAACTAGGCATCGCAGTATGGAGGTGGTCAAAGTGTTACGCACACTCAAAGCTTCGTTTTTCCTCTCGATACTTTTGATATTACCGATATGTTTCTCGTTTAGCCCTTCGACTGCTTATGCTGCAGAAAGCGATGCTGTCGCAATTTCTGGCGCAACCCAAGATTTTGATTTAACGAAAGGTCCCGAGCAGTCTCATCAAATCAAGCTTAAGGATGGGACCGTTGCAGTAATAGGAATTAAAAAAACCAATGAGCCCAGCCTGATATGGGACAGTTACTACAACAATGCTTCTGGAACTTGGACTATCTATTACAACAGTCCTTTTATTTATCGCGAATTCAAGATCAAGATTGCGAACTCGCTCATTACCAGCGCTTGGGGACAAAACTATACGACTATCGGCTGTACGGTAACAAACGAGTCCTTTATATGGAACTCGAAACAGGCGACATATCGACTCAACTATGAATCGATGGGGATGGCGTCCGGTATCGCCGTGTTGCAAGCAACCATGGAAGGCAGCACGCTCCACACCTATGCAAACTAGACTCACATCAATTGAGGAAGTTCGATGACCCCTATTCCTGCACACTCAGACATTACAATCGCTCTCGTTTTGATTCTCATCGGAGTGGTTATTTGGCGTATCTGCAAATGGTTTAAAAACAAGAAATAGTTGATAAAACGTATACATCATTTATGCGATGCTTGGGGCCGTTAAGTCAGCCCCTATTTCTATAGCTTTTCAAGCAGCAGTCAGCCCATTTGGAAGTCGCAATGCCATTCATACGATTTCGGCCCTTTAAACCGCTTTCTATTGGTAGGGACTCTTGCTGGTAAGGAGCGCTTACTAGATACAAACCTTGGCAATATATTGGGTTAGGCTGCGCTGGTTTCTTTGTATTCGAAGACTGGCTCTAGGAGGTCTTCGATGTTGCAGTGTAGGGCTTTCGCCATATCCCTTACGGTTGTTACCGATGCTTCGTTGATGCTTCTCTGGCGTTGTTCGTACATTTGGATCGAGCGGAGCGATACGCCCGATTCGTATGCCAAGTCTTGCTGGGTTTTCTTGAGCCTCTTTCTTGCTAGCGCCAGTTTGGTTTGACGAGGTGTTTTCTTCGCCATATCGCAAACAAGACGCGCTACGCGTTCTTCCGAGGCTTCGTGCCAGGGGTAGTACAGGCTGCGCAGCACATCAAACGGAACGACATGCAACAGGTCTTCAAAAGAAACCCCTAGACGCCACTGCAGATACGCCAATATCCAGCCCGTCCAGTATTCCGGTGTCTTCTCAAATCGATAGGTCCGATCTGGCATCGACCCCGCCTGGTAGCCAGACCTTTCGGCAATAAGCGCGAATAGCTCAACGCCCGATTTTCCCGATACGACCCATGCGTTTCCACGTTCAAACTCACGAGCCACGCCGCTCAAACAAAAGAGTTCAGCGACTTCGGATCCTTCTGCTCCATAGTCGTTTACGGCGTAGTCAAAGCAGTCGCCAAGGTTGTTCATTGCGTCCTCGAGATAACAGACGGGATATGTCCTACTCGGCCCACAATCCATTAACTCTGGGATCATTTAATCAACCTTCCCCGCCATTAAATCCTTAATGTAGACACCCTCAGGGTCGAACCCGTTTATGGTGTCCAAGTACTTACGCCGCGCGTTCTGCTCTCGCTCAAAACGCCTGGGATAATACTCGGAACCAATTGACATCACCTCAGTGATAGTTTACCAATAACTATCACTGAGGTGATATAGATAGGAGCTTTTGGTGAGCTAAAGCCTGATTAGAGGCAGGCCTCGGCGATGCGGCGCTTGAGTTCGTCGATGCCGGTGCCGGTCTGGGAGCTTGTGATGATCACGTTCTCGGCCGGGACGTTGAGCTGCTTCTTGATGGCCGCTGCCTGACGGGCCTGCTGGGTGCGGCTGAGCTTGTCGGCCTTGGTGAGGCAGACGATAAAGTTGAACTCGTTGCCCTGTAGGTAGTCAATCATGTCGTGGTCGAGCTTGCTGGGGTCGTGACGAATGTCCACCAGCGAGACGACCAAGTTAAAGCTGCGCTCGGAGTCGAAAAAGTCGCCGATAAGCTCGGCCCAGCGGTCGCGCTCGGCCTTGGAGCGACGGGCAAAACCGTAGCCCGGCAGGTCGACAAAGTGCACGTCATCGGCTTCGAAGAAGTTGATGTTGCTCGTCTTGCCCGGCGTACTCGAAACCTTGACCAGGTTCTTGCGGCCAAAGAGCTTGTTCATAATCGACGACTTGCCCACGTTGGAGCGGCCCACAAAGCTCACCTCGGGACAGGTGGACTCGGGAATCTGCGAAACCTTGCCATAGCTGGCGACGAACTTGGCAAGCTGATAGTTAATGGAATCGGCCATGGATACTCCTTGGTCGTAGGTTCTTACAATATGGATGCACGATTACGCAGCGGCAATGCGGCGGACGATATCGAGCGTAATGTCACTCGCCGTGCGGGCATACTCGTCCAGATCGAACTCGCGCTCGCAAAACGCGTCATACGCTTCATCACAATTATCGCTGATAGCACGCAGCACCAGACAATCGACACCGTTCTTGGCTGCAATATGCGCGATTGCCGCACCTTCCATCTCGACACAATCGGCATGCGTCGCCTCGATGGCGGCAGTGCGCATGGCATCACCCGTCACAAAGCGGTCGCCCGTAGCGATGGTGCCGTTCAGGAACTGTTTGGGGTCTTTCTCCGCAACTTCCGCATCCAACAATGCGTCCACAAACCCATGCTCGACAAGCACGGCGGTTGCAATATCAACCAGAGCCGGTGTCGAGGCAAATTCCTCAAGCTCCGGCGCCGACTCGGCGATGAGCGCCGTATCGGTATCCAGGTAGCGCAGACACCCGCCTATAACCACGTCGTTGATGTGGAGCTTGGGGTTCAGGCCGCCCGCAATGCCCGAGAACACAACGGCCTGCGGAGCATATTTGCTGATGAGATGCTGCGTTGCGGCAGCGGCATTAACGGTACCCATACCTGCCGTCGTTGCGACCACGGTCAAACCGTCAAGCTCACCGCTTACAACGGTCAAGCCCGCCTCTTGCGACATGTGAGCGCCGTTCAGTTCTTCTTTAATCTGCGCAACCTCTTTTTCGAGCGCACCGATGATTGCGATGGTAGGCACACCATCCCCCAAACCTGTGAAACTGCTTATCCACGGTATGGTACCAGCATTTTGGCTCATCCGCGCAATACGAAGCCGTTAGACCAGCGCGGCACGCGTATCGTAGAGGGCTCTGGCAATGGCGGCTACAACCTCACTCGAATGGTCACTCCATGGCATCGATGTCATGATGCTCATAACGTAAGTGTCGCCGTTGACATCGATGAGACCCGCATCGCACGTCGCGTTGCAACCTGCCTCGCTGATCCAACCAGCCTTGTTGAGCACCAGAACCTGCTCGTCCGCAATGCCGTCACGGATAAACGATCGGGTCGTGGAGGCCAGAAGGCCCGACAGCCATTGCGATGTTTCGGTATCGCAGCTCAAATACTCGCTCATCTCGTGCCACAGCTTGGCTGAGGTGCGCGGGCAATAGGTGGGAAAATCACTCATCGGATCGAGCGCGGTATCGCAATCGATGCCAAGACTGACAATCCAATTCTCGTAACCGACACGGTCAAACGCCGCGCGTAACGCAATAAACGAATCGTTGTCCGAATTAACGACCGCGGCCTCGATCAGGTCGCGCACCGTCTGCCAGCCCATGTTGTAGCCACCATAGGTGCCAAGAGAATCATCGAGTGAGACCTGGCCCGTCTCGACCAGCGACTCGCAGATGTAGAGTACATAGAGCGCCTTATAACTGCTCGCACCGTACACCTCGGCGTCCGCGTTATACGTCACGCCCTTGCCGCTCGACAGATCGTAAAACACCACGCCCACATCGCCCAATTCCTGGGCCTGATCAAGGGCATCTTGGAGCGCGGCGAGGCTCTCATCCTCCAGGGCGGGGATCTGGTCTTCAGCCAGTGAGAAGGTCTGCACGGTATCGCCTGAGGGAATATCGTTAAAGTCCGCCTTCGAAAGCCTCATCTTGAGGCTCGCTGTCGACAGGGTTTGACTTGCGGTGGCTTTAGATTCAGAGACCTTTTTGTTTTGCATCTGTACCGTTGACGCATCTGGGTGCGCCATTCGCTCCGACGCGTAGGTTTTGGCGGTAATTCCGAGGATAATAACCGCCAACGTTAGCATCCCAATGGCGGCAATCTTCACCCCGCGGATGCGAGCGTCTGCAAGGCCACGCGAAGACGTGCCCTTCGTCTCATATCTGCTGCCATGTTGCGGCACATACTCGTCCCGCGATGCGCCCTTTCGCACGTGGTCTCCTGACTGCTACCATTCATATACGAGCAGCATAATACCGAGCAGGCATTTCTTACCGAAGACATTCAGTCGCGTTTAAGGTGTCTCTAAACAAAATACAGGCGTATCTATGCAAAAACACCGATTCTGTTGCGCATCTCCGCCCAAAACGCAGTTGCGGTGAAATAGTTCCTGTTTGGGCGGTATTAGCCGATAAACAGGAACTATTCCACCGCAACTTGACGGGGCTCTTTAGCAATCAACTAGGTGCCCGGGGGCACTCATTTAAGTCTGTCCCCAATGAGTGCTGCTAGCCGATGGCGTTTTTGAGTTCCGCACGGCGCTTTTTCATGCCCGTCATGACTGCGTTGCGCAGCTCGGGCATGCGCGCGGTATCCATCTGAGGCACGCCCTCAAGCTTATAGGGAATCCCCAGCTGCTCATACTTGACGATGCCCATCGTGTGATACGGCAGCATCTCCAGGCCGACCACGTTATGCCACGGGGCGATCAGACGACCGAGCGCCTCGCACTCCTCCACCGTGTCGGTAATGCCCGGCACCACCACGTGACGGATAACGACCTTGATCTTGCGACGCGCGAGCTCATCACCAAACGCCAGAATGCGTGCGGGATCGCAACCGGTCAGCTTCTTATGCTCGACGGGATCGGCGTGCTTAATGTCGAGCAGCACCATATCGGTCTCGTTGAGCACAGCATCGAACTTCTCGGGGTGGTTGGGGTCAAACGCATATCCGCAGCTGTCAAGGCAGGTATGCACGCGACCATCGGGGTTGTTGTGCATGGCGCGGAATAGGTCGGCCAAAAACTCGGGCTGCAGGAGCGGCTCACCGCCGGACACTGTAATACCACCGCTGCGGTAAAACTCATGGTTGCTCTGGAACTCGTCCATCAGGTGCTCGACGGTCACCATGGTGCCGCCGTTAACCGACCAGGTATCGGGGTTGTGGCAATACGCACAGCGCATGGGGCAGCCCTGAACAAACACCACAAAGCGGATGCCGGGTCCATCGACCGTTCCCATCGTCTCAATCGAATGCACGCGGCCCAGGGCAAACGCGGAGTCCTCAGGACGAGCGTCCACACCCTCGAGCGTCATCTCAGCCATTCCCGCTACCTTGCCTCTCATTGGTTTTAGCTACATAAATGCCAGAGTCATTCTAGCCTATATGCTTGATGGCGAAACGGTTTAGCGGTCAATTGGATTGTCCTATTTGGCCCCATGCAAAAGCGGCAGGAAGGTTGTCGCAACCCGCCCGCCGCCGAGGCAATAGAAATCGATAGACGCCAGGCGTTACGCCTTGAGCGTGAGCACCGCGCCAAAGGCGGTCGGGCCGCAATGGCTCGAGATGACGCCGCCGACCTGAGTCCAGGTAACGTCCTTAAAGCCCAGGTCGTGCGCATAGACTTCCATGTCGTCGCGCAGCTCCTCGGAAAGGCCTACCGAATACGCCAGGCCAATGTGCGAGTAGTCAATCTCGCCCTTCGCAACCATGTGGTCGATAAAGGCGCGGGCGCACTTGAGCATAGAGCCGCGGAACTTCTTGGTTGCCACGAACTTACCGCCCGTTACCTCAATGCAGGGCTTAATCTTGAGCAGGTGGGCGCCAAGGAATGCCACGTTGGACAGACGACCGCCCGCCTTAAGAAAGGCCAGATCGGTGGGAACAAAGCCCAGCAGCACGCGGTCCATGACGGAGTTCGTAAATGCAAAGATCTCGTCGACGGTGGCATCGGGGTGAGCCTCGATATATTTGGCGGTCTCGACGGCAACGAGCGACTGGCCCACCGAGACAAAACGCGTATCCATGGAGAATACGTAGTCGCGGCCCTTAGCCGCAATCTTGGAGGACTGATGTGAGCAGGTCGTGGCCTCGGAATACGCGAGATGCAGAATAGTCGCGTCGGGCTGCTCGGCATGGATACGGTCATACACGTGAGCAAAATCCGCAGGCGCGCAGCCACTCGTCTTAGGCATAACACCGAGCTCGTTGCAGCGCGAGTAAATCTCGAGCGGATCGATTGAACCATCTTCAACGGTCTCGTCACCAACTGTGACGTGCATGGGCACGCGCACGATGCCGTAGCGCTCGCAGAGCTCCGGCGTCACATCCGACCCAGACTCAACCACGATTACGTACTTGCCCATTATTATCACGACCCATCTCGACATTGGCTTTTCAATACATGGCACGCGCCGCCGCACTGTTGCACAACGGCGGCAGAGCGCCAAAGAGACGCCGCCCCTTGCACACAACAAAGGACAGCGTCTCCCTGGAAAACTCCGTGCTTATTTAGGATTCTACACGGTTTGCAACAATGTGTTACTTACTCCGCAAACGGTAGCTATACACGATAAACGGTAGTTCGCTGCGGCAACTGCGACACATTCCGCCCGGCAAGTCCAATCGTGCTCCACGCACGGTTAATGCGCGAGGCGGTAGAAATCCATCGACGCCGCACCCTCGGCATGCAACCCCATCGCCGAAACCGCCGGCGAATAGGTACGGCTCGTAAGTGCTGCCTCGCCGCCGTTGGCAAAAATCTCGACCATCGTAGTGTCCGAAAGCACGCGCAGGTCGCGAAGCTCGCTGAGCTCAATCGACCTCCGGTCTCGCCCATAGCCTTCATTACCCATATCGAGGGTAAGCATCCCCTCCGCATAACGCACAAAGACACCCTTGCGGATTTCGAGCTCGACCATCTTGGCGCCCTCACAGGAAACCACAAGATCAAACAGGCGGCCCGGCTCCTCGACTGTCTCTCCGCCTACAGCACGAACGCAGCCGCCGCGCATCCTCTCAATCTCGTGCGCCGGCTGCTGGCAGAGCTTACCATCGCGCATGCTCAGCTCTCGCGGCACCGTCAACGCGCACTGCCACCCGCGCGCCACCGTCGGGTTTTCCGCCGTCGCATCGGGGCAACCCGACCATCCGATCATCAATCGCCGGCCTGCAGCATCCTCAAAGGACTGCGGAGCATAGAAATCAAAACCGGCATCGACCATCGGGGGCATGCCCTGCCCGACGATTTTAAAGCTCGGCGCCTCCCAATCGGCCTCGATGGGAAACCACACGCACTGATGCGGATTGCGGTAACGCCAACCATCGGCAGGCACACCCTGCGGACAGCAAACGAGAATAAGCTCGCCATCGAGCTCAAACAGATCGGGGCACTCCCACATAAAGCCAAACTTCTCGCCCAACTCAATGCGCGTCGCATAGCTCCAGTCCTCAAGATTGCGCGAGGTATAGACAAGCACGCAGCCACGGTCGTCTTTCGTACGAGCGCCCAGAACCATGTAGTAGATACCATCGTGCTCAAGGATCTTGGGGTCGCGCACGTGCGTACCGATATCGTCGGGGTAATCGACCGGTCCAACAGCTATGCGCTTCTCGCCCAATTCGTCGGGGTTCTCCGCAACCATATGAATCTGGTTTTGCTCACGACCCGTCAACACGTAGTCGTAATCATCGCGATCAAAATGCTTGACGTTGCCGGTATAGAAGTAGTGAATCTTGCCATCACGTACAAAGGCAGAACCAGAATACGCTCCGTTCGAATCCAAATCGGAATCGGGGAACAGCGCGGGGCCGCGATTCTCGTACGTCACAAAATCCTTTGTCGTCAGATGGTTCCAAAGCACTGGACCGCCATGCGCAGCATCGAACGGATCGTATTGATGATAGATGTGATACGTATCACCAATCTGAACCAAACCGTTGGGGTCGTTGAGCCAGCCAAGCTCAGGCTCCACATGGAACAGGAGCCTATCGGGGTCGGACGCGATGCGACCCGCCGTCTCATCCTGTCCGGCACGCCACTGCTCATAGTCCGCGCGTGTCACCTTATTTTTTTGATTAAACATCGCCGTTGACTTTCTCGTCTATGGGGAAGGACGCTCGACTCACACGAGTCGAACGCCCTTCCTCAAATGGACTTATCCTCAGATTACACTGAACGGCTCAACTAGAAGCTAACGTCGAAGCCAGCGCCAGCGCCCTCTTCATCGGTGGTCGGCACGCCCTTTGCCTTGTTGTAGGCAAAGATCAAGACGATTGGCACGATAAAGGCGATGAGATTGCCAGCCACATACCACACGAGGGTCTCGGGCGTGACGATGAGCAGGCCAAGCACGCCGGTCAGACCCTGACCGATAGCGCGCACCTCAAAGAGCTTGACGAAGGCACCGCCGCAGCCTGCACCGATGCATGCGCAGATGAACGGAATGATCGAATAGCGCATGTTTGCAGCAAAGATAGCGGGCTCGGAGATTCCGACCAGCGTCGGGATAAAGGACGACATGCAGATGTTGCGCTCTTTGGAGTGCTTCTTGTGAATGAGGTACATACCGATGGCGCCGCCGCCCTGGGCGATGATGGAAACCGACCAGATGGCCTGGATGTAGTTGAAGCCAGTCGTGGCAACAAGGTTTGCCTCGATACCCTGGATGAACTGATGCGTACCGGTAACGACGAGCGGCTGCAGGAACGCGGCGAAGACAAAGGCACCAAAGACGCCCATCCTGTTGTACAGGATATCGATTACGCCGGCGAGGACGTCACCGATCAGGTTACCGAGCGGGCCGAACACGGTGAACAGGGCGACGTTAGCAAGAATCAGGGTAACGGTCGGGACAAAGACGAACGAAACGACCTCGGGGATGTACTTCTGGGCAATCTTTTCGACCTTGGCCATAAACCAGGCGGTCAGAATTGCAGGGAACACGCCGCCCTGGAAAGCAACCATGGGAATGGAGAGCGGACCAAAGTTCCAGTACTCAGCACCCGTCGGGTCCATAACGAACGTGTTGCGGTTCATAAGGCTCGGGTGAACCATGACGATACCGACGAGGATGCCCAGGATCGGGTTACCGCCAAAACGCTTGACTGCGCTGTACATAACCAGGACAGGCAGGTAGTCGAACGTGGTGGCGATAATGGCAAAGAAGCTTGCGAGGTTCTTGAGGAACTCGCTGTGATCGGCGAGGCTGCCCTCCATGCCAAAGAGGCCGTTGGCAACGATCAGCGACTTAAGGCCGATGATGATTGCAGCGCCGACGAAGGCGGGAATGATGGGGATAAAGATGTCCGAGAATACCTTGAGGACCGAGAAGAACTTGCCCTTCTTGTCCGCCTCGGCGCCCTTGACCTCGGAAGCGCTGATCTCCTTAACGCCCGTCAGAGCCATAAACTCATCGTAAACCTTGTTGACGGTACCGGTGCCGAAGATGATCATGAGCTGGCCGCTGTTGTACAGCACGCCCTTGACGCCATCGATGTTCTCGAGCTCGGCCTTGTTGTATTTGCTCGTATCCTTGAGCACCAGACGCAGACGGGTCACGCAATGCGTGGCGCCCTCGATGTTCTCCAGTCCGCCGACGTTGTCGACGACTTGCTGGGACACTGCCTTGTAGTCCATGTTCCTCTCCATTCCTTTTCTAAATCATAAAACGGTTCGTTGCCGCTACAGAGACGCGATCGTTGCGTTTGCGCACTTGAGCGCACCGTCGGTGACGGTAAGCGCCACACCCTGGCCCTGCTTGTTGCAGAAGCGAGCGTTGAGCGCAACGTCATCGACAAAGATGGTCGCGATGTCGTCGTCGACGACCAGACGCACATGGTGAGTGCCCTCGCCCTTAAAGAACAACGGACGCTCGAGGCCCATGTTGTTGACCTGGAACCACGGGTACTGGGGAGCCGGCGTGAACTCGAGCTTGCCCTCGCGCAGGTTGGCGCGGAACTCATAGGCAAGACCGGTCTCGGCGTCCTCGGCGAACTTGACCGAGAAGCCGGCAGCGTTACCGCCGAGCTCAATGTCGGCATCGAGCAAGTAGGTGGAGCCGGCATCTGCGGCGAGCACCTGCTCGACCTTGCCCGACTCGCAGGAAAGCTCAAAGGTCTCGACTGCCTTAGCCTCGCCAAAGGCGCCAAGCATGCTGTCGGGGAGCTTGGTGCCGAGCGTTCCGTCGGCACGCTGAACGATCTCGAGGGGCATAAAGGTGCCACCCCATAGGTAAGAGCTGGGGTCGCCGCCCTCGTCACGCGTAGGAACCCAACCAAAGAGAACGCGACGCTCGCCATCGAATGCGGTGCGAGCGGCGTAGTACGCGCGGCCGTCGAAGGAGTCGTCAGCGGGGGTAATCCAAGGACCGTTGATGGACTTGGACATGCGGTAACGGGTCTTGTTGCCGTCGCTGTACTCGGAAAAGACGAGGTACCACCAGTCGCCCATCTTAAAGAGATCAGGCATCTCAAACATGGTGTACAGGCCCGGGTTCCACCAGTCGCCCTGGAACTCCCAGTTGGTCAGATCCTTGGAGGTGAACTTGACCAGGCGGCCGGTCATCAGACGCTTGTCCTCGCCCACACGCGTGCCGAGGATGAGCATGTACTCTTCGTTCTCCTCATCCCAAAGCACAAAGGGATCGCGCCAGTTGCGGTCATCGTAACCCTCCTGGGGCGGAAGCAGCGTCTCGGCGATGTTCTTCTCCCACTTGACGGCGTCGTCGCTCGTTGCGTGAAGAAGAACCTGCTTCATCAAACGTGCGCGGACCTTATCGCGATTGCAACCAGTGTAGAGCGCATGGTACTTGTCGCCCACCTTAAACACCGTGCCGGCATAAATGTACTGGTCGACTTCCTCGTCGCCGCCGCGCTCAAGGCTCTCGCCAAAGTCCTTGTAGTTGACGAAATCCTTGGTCGTAGCGAGTGCCCAGCCAAACGGCTCTCCGAAAGGTTCGGGGTTACGCGTGTCACGCTGATGATAGAGATAGAACGTGCCGTCCTCGCCGTACGGCATGATGTCGCCTACCCAAATTCCCTCAGGCTGGTAATACACCTTGTGCATCCGAGACTTCCTTTCCACGACATACTAACTCGGTACAATGGCAAGATATGTCAATCGTTTTCATATGTCAAACGTTTTCATACCAATACGTCTTTTCGCAGTTCCAGTCGTCGGTAAACGGTTGACATATGCCGGCGAACGGTCATCAGAGGCGTTTGAGGAATTCTTTTGGCACGGGATGAACTACGCGGTTTTGCCCTCAATGAGTTCAACGGGGAGCTTGATATTCGATTCGGGATTATCGCCGTTAATAAGAGCGATGATGGATTGCGCCGCGAGCTCTCCGATGCGATCGATATCTTGACGTACGGTTGTTAAGTCAGGCATAAACGTCATAGTTCGGCGGGCACCATCCGCGCCCACGACCTTAATATCGTCTGGAGCGCTCAAGCCGCGCTGCTTCATCACGTTGAGACAGATGGCCGCCATCGTATCGTCTCCCGCAAAGATGCCGTCAATATCGGGGTTCTCATCGAGGATCTTCGCAACGACCGCGCCCTTTTCGTCGTCGGGCTTAACGAACTCAACCTCACGGACAAGCGCGGACAAACCGGCCTGCTCAACAACATCGAGGTAGGCATCGGTACGCTTATTGGCAGGCATGCGCATGCGGCTATTGCTGCGCAGGCACAGGATACGCCTGCAGCCGTCATCAATCAGACGGCGCGTGGCGAGCTCGCCAATGCCATAGCTGTCACTTGCAATCTGGACAGAGCCCTCGCCAAGATCGCAGTCGATGCCAACCAGGCTCAAGCCCATCTCGGCATATGCCTCGGCACCGATATTGAGGGAGTTGACGATGACGCCGTCGACCATATTGCGGCGGAGCATGTCAATATAGGAACGCTCAAGATCGGGTCGATTGGCGCTGTTGCACAGCAACATCTTAAAGCCGTTTTCCGCTAACGTGCGCTCGACCGCCTGCACAACCTGAGCATGGAACGGGCTGCTCACAAAGGGAACGATCATACCGATAAGATTCAGGCGACCGTTGAGCATGGCACGGGCGATATCGTTGGGCGTATAGTTGATGCGCTCCATCGCGGCATGGACCTTATCGCGGGTCTCTTGGCTAATATAGCCGCGATTATTAAGCACGCGAGATACCGTAGTAGGCGAAACCCCCGCCACCGCTGCAACTTCCTTGATGCCAGGCTTAGCAGAATCCTTAGAACGAGCGCCCTCGCGAGCCATAGCACCCTCCCCCATCAACATGTCAAACGTTTACATACGAACAAAGCATACCCCAACAACAGCGGGAAGACGGTAACAGCACAAGTAAGTAAACGACTCATCCAAATAATTAGGAGAGTTCCGCCTAAAGGGTGACTACACAGGACCCCCGCCGGGCCGCTTTGGGTTACTTTCCAAAACATTTCCGCAGGACGCAAAGGGCTCCGCCGCGCGAAGCGCGCAGCGGAGCCCTTTGCATGTCCGAGGACGTTTTGGAAAGTAACCCAAAGCGGCCCGGCGATCCTGCGGGAGTTAAACCCCTTTAGAACTTGTCATGGAAGGTACGCGAAATGACCTCGTCCTGCTGCTCCTTGGTGAGCGTGTGGAAGTTCACGGCATAGCCGGAAACGCGGATGGTCAGCTGCGGGTACTTCTCGGGGTGAGCCTGAGCGTCAAGCAGCGTCTCACGGTTGAAGACGTTGATGTTCAGGTGGTGGCCACCCTTCTCGGCGTAAGCGTCGAGCATGTGGACCAGGTTATCGGCCTGAGTCTCGGAAACTTCAGAAACCTTCATAATGTGTCTCCTTCGATCGATAGGCGTCGGCCGAAACCGGCGCGCTAATCAGTAATCGTTATTGTTAGTATAGCACTAACAATAGTTACTCGCCCAGCTGATCAAGGTCGATATCGCCAAAGAACACCTGGTCCTCCTTGCCGAGCGCGCCCGGGATGATGGAGAAGGTGTTGGAGATGCCGTCCTGAGCATCGCGGAACGGGAGCTTGGAAACCGAAGACAGCGAAGCGATGGCGCCGTGGCTATCGCGCTTGTGCATGGGGTTAGCACCCGGGGCGAAGGGCTGGCCAGCCTTGCGGCCATCAGGCGTAGAACCGGTCTTCTTGCCGTACACGACGTTGGAGGTGATGGTCAGAACCGAGGTCGTGGGCACGGAGTTGCGGTAGGTGTCGTTCATGCGGATGTACTCCATGAACTGGTGCACAACGTCGTGAGCGATCTGGTCGACGCGGTCGTCGTCGTTACCGTACTTGGGGAACTCGCCCTCGGTCTCGAAGTCGACGATGATGCCGTTCTCGTCACGGACGGGGTGGACCTTGGCGTACTTGATGGCGGACAGGGAGTCAGCCACGACGGAAAGGCCAGCGATGCCCGTAGCGAACCAGCGATGCACGTGCTTGTCGTGCAGAGCCATCTGGATGCGCTCGTAGCAATACTTGTCGTGCATGTAGTGAATGATGTTCAGCGAGTTGACGTACACGCCAGCGAGCCACTTCATCATGTCGTTGTACTTTGCCACAACGTCGTCGTAATCGAGCGTATCGCCCTCGACGGCGCGGTACTTGGGGCCGACCTGCTTCTTGGAGACCTCGTCAACACCGCCGTTGAGCGCGTAGAGCAGGCACTTGGCCAGGTTGGCGCGGGCGCCGAAGAACTGCATCTCCTTGCCGATGCGCATGGAGGACACGCAGCAGGCGATGCCGTAGTCGTCGCCGTGGTAAACGCGCATGAGGTCGTCGTTCTCGTACTGGATCGAGGAGCTGGCGACGGAAGTCTTGGCGCAGAACTTCTTGAAGTTCTCGGGCAGACGAGTCGACCACAGAACGGTCATGTTGGGCTCGGGGCTGGTGCCCATGTTCTCGAGCGTGTGCAGGTAGCGGTAGCTCATCTTGGTAACGAGCGTACGGCCGTCAACACCCATGCCGCCGATGGACTCGGTGACCCACTGCGGGTCGCCGGTGAACAGGGCCTGGTACTCGGGGGTACGGGCAAACTTGACCATGCGGAGCTTCATGATGAAGTGATCCACGAACTCCTGGATCTGCTCCTCGGTGAAGGTACCGTTGGCAAGGTCGCGCTCAGCGTAGATGTCGATGAACGTAGAGGTACGGCCGATGGACATAGCGGCGCCGTTCTGCTCCTTAACGGCAGCGAGGTAGGCGAAGTACATCCACTGGATGGCCTCCTGCGTGTTGGTAGCAGGGTTGGAAATGTCGAAACCATAGGTCTCGGCCATCATCTTGAGCTCGCCGAGGGCGCGGATCTGCTCCTGCAGCTCCTCGCGATCGCGGATGTTGTCGGCGGTCATGACCGTCGGGGTGGAAGCCTTCTGGGCCTCCTTGTCCTTGATCAGGTAGTCGACACCGTACAGGGCGACACGACGGTAGTCGCCGATGATGCGGCCGCGGCCATAGCCATCGGGCAGACCGGTGATGATGTGAGCCGAGCGGCAAGCACGCATCTCGGGGGTGTAAACATCGAAGACGCCGGCGTTGTGGGTCTTGCGCTCGAAGGTGTAGCGCTCGACAACGTTCTCGTCGACCTTGTAGCCATGCTGGCTGGCAGCCTGGCAAGCGATGCGGATACCGCCGTTGACGTGCAGAGCGCGCTTGAGCGGCTTGTCGGTCTGGAGGCCGACGATGGTCTCCTTCTCGCGGTGGGCGTTATCGATGTAGCCAGCGGGGTGGCTCACGATGCCCGTGACAGTCTTGGTGTCCATATCGAGGACGCCGCCCTGCTCACGCTCCTTGAGCAGCAGGTCGAGAACTTCGCCCCACAGCTCCTTGGTACGCTCGGTCGGACCGGCGAGGAACGACTCGTCGCCCTCGTAGGGGGTGTAGTTCTTCTGGATGAAGTCTCGGACGTCAACCTCTCCCGTCCAGATGCCTTCCTTGAAGCCTTCCCATGCCTCCTGCATTGTGTAACCACGCTCCTAGTTACGTGTAATGCGGCGCTCTCTCACACCGCTGCTTATTGAATTCTTGAATTTTCGGCTTGCACTACCGGCTTCTTCCGTTCTTCACCACACGTTGGTGCAGGGAAAAACGTTTGTCCACCTTGGAACTGCAACCCAAACCCAAGATTTCACCCGTTTGAGAAGGATAACATAGCCACCCCCTTCATCAGGGCTGTTATATGTTTCTTTTTTTATAACATTGGGGTGTTTTTTACAAATCCGCAGGAAATGCGAGCGCGAACAACTACCGTTCACCGATTTGTTTAGTTTTTTCCTTGCCTTTGTACGACGTTCACTCTAGCTGTTATGCCAGCTTTAGCAGGGTAAAGTACCTCTGAGTAGGCTTTAGGACATGCCTAACGATCTGCCCCTAACTTTGCTGGCACCGACGGCGTACGGAGGTCGCCTAAAGGTAGTTTTCTAGGCATGTCCCAAAATCTACTGCATAGGGTGCGCGTGCAAGGGTATCATCTTTCACCGAAAATAGTTTCTAGTGTTAGGGGTTTTCGGTGGAAGATACCGATTTCCGTGAACTTGGACGTCAGCTCCTTACCGAGTTCGGCAGCATGCATCAGCGCATTTCGCGCTTTGCGGACAAAGCCCTCGGCGGCGAGATGGCCGTCATGCGCGCCCTCATACTCGCCGGCGGTTCGCTCACGCCGAGCGAACTCGCTGATCGCGCCTGGGTCTCGAGCGCCCGCATCGCCAATATTCTGCGCTCCCTCGAGGCCAAGGGCTGGGTCGAGCGCGAGCACTCAAAGACTGACCGTCGTCGCGTACACGTCATAGTGACCGACAAGGGATTCCAGGATCTCGAAATCAAACGTCGGGAATTCGAGGCCCGCACCGCGGCTTTCCTCGAGCAGCTCGGCGAAACAGATACCCAAGAGATGGTGCGCCTTCTTAGGCGTGCCAACGAAATTATCGACCGCAATCAAGAAAGGAGAGATGCCGAGTGAGGATTCTCAAGCTCTTTAAAAAGCATATCCTGGCACTGTTCGCAGCTATCGTGCTTATCGTAATCAGCTGCAACGCCGATCTGGCGCTGCCTACCTATATGAGCGACATCGTCGACGTGGGCGTGCAGCAAGGCGGCATCGCCTCGCCCGTACCCGACACCATCCGCGCCGAATCGCTCGACGACCTTGAACTCTTTATGAGCACCAAGGACGCCAAAGCTGTGGAGGCCGTGTTTAGCAAGGCTGACAAAAATGGCATTCGAACGTATAAGGGTACCGAGGAAGAGCGTGCCGATGGAGGCAAGATTGCCGACATTATGAGCCTGCCCGAGACTGTCGTCCTTTCGCTCGACCAGGGCATTGACGCCGACTCCATGGGCGACATGACCGGCACGTCCACCGAGGCAAGCGATGGCGGCGCCGCTCAGGCCATGCCCACCCCCGAGCAGATGGCGGCGATGACGCCCGAGCAGCTCGCCGAGATGCAGCAGAAGGCCGCAGCCGCGCAGAGCATGCAAAAGCAGATCGACGCCGACGGCGGCAAGATCACCATGAAGAGCCTGCGCCTAGGCGTTGAAGGCGGTCTTATCGATCAGGGCAAGCTCGTCGAGGGCGCCAACGATATGGCAGACAAAATGGGCTCCATGTCGGGCTCCATCGTCACCCAGCGCGCCGTGAGCTATGTACAGGACGAGTACAAGGCACAGGGCATCGACCCCGCCGACGTGCAAAACGCCTACCTGAGCCGCATGGCGACCACGATGTTTGGCCTGTGTCTGATCTCGCTGGTCGCCACCATCCTGACCGGCGCCGTGGCCTCGCGCACCGCCTGCTCCATCGCCCGCGACCTGCGCCGCGAGACCTTCAACAAGGTTATGCACTTCTCGCCGGCCGAGGTGGGCAAGTTTAGCCAGGCCTCGCTCATCACCCGCTGCACCAACGACATTCAGCAGATCCAGATGGCCGCAACCCTGTTTATCCGCATGTGCCTGATGGCCCCCGTCATGGGCATCGTCGCTGTCATGCGCGTCCTGGCCAACCACACCGGCCTGGAGTGGACCATCGCCGTAGCCATCATCGCGGTCTCGGCCGTCGTCGGCGTGCTCATGGGCCTCACCATGCCAAAGTTCAAAAAGATGCAGAGCTTTGTGGACCGCGTGAACCTTACCGCCCGCGAGCTGCTCGACGGCCTGATGCCCATCCGCTCGTTCAACCGCGAAGAACATGAGCTCGAGCGCTTTGACAAGGCTTCGCTCGACCTGATGACCACGCAGCTCTACACCAACCGCGCCATGAGCTTTATGATGCCGCTCATGATGCTCGTCATGAACTGCATCACCGTGCTTATCGTCTGGTTTGGCGCGCAGGGCGTGTCCGACGGCGTGATGCAGGTCGGCAACATGATGGCGTTTATCTCCTACACCATGCAGATCGTCATGGCGTTTATGATCCTCACCATGGTTTCGGTTATCCTGCCCCGTGCCGAGGTCGCAGCCGAGCGCGTGGAAGAGGTCATCACTTGCCCCACCAGCATCAACGACCCCGTCTCGCCCAAACTGCCCGCGGCCAGCGCGACGCGCGGCGAGCTCACCTTCCGCGACGTGAGCTTCCAGTATCCCGATGCCCGCGCCGACGTCATCAGCGGCGTGAACTTCACCACGCATGCCGGTCAGATGCTCGGCATTATTGGCTCCACGGGCTCGGGCAAGTCCACGCTCGTGCAGCTGATTCCGCGCCTGTACGACGTCACGGGCGGCAGCATTTCGCTCGACGGCATCGATGTGCGCGACATGACACTTTCCGAGCTGCGCCGCCGCATCGGTTATATTCCGCAGCAGGGTCGTCTATTCTCGGGTACCGTCGAGAGCAACCTCAAGTTTGCCGGCGACATGGTGAGTGACGAGGATATGCGCCAGGCAGCACGCGTCGCCCAGGCGGAGGACTTTATCGCCGAGCGCGAGGACGGGTACGACTCCCCTATCAGCCAGGGCGGCTCCAATGTTTCGGGTGGTCAGCGCCAGCGTCTGGCCATCGCCCGCGCGTTGGCTAAAAAGCCCGAGGTCGTGGTGTTCGATGACTCGTTTAGTGCCCTCGACTACAAGACCGACGCGCGCCTACGCGAGGAGCTGGCCAAAAACGTTACCGACGCCGCGCTCGTGGTCGTGGCCCAGCGCATCGCGACCATCATGCACGCCGACCAGATCATCGTGCTCGACGACGGCCACGTAGTGGGCACCGGCACGCACGAGGAGCTGCTGCGCAGCTGCCCGGCGTACCTGGAGATCGCACAGTCGCAGCTTTCCGCCGAGGAGCTGGGGCTTACCCAAGAAGAAATTGCAGCCGTCATGGAAGGAGGCGAGCGCTAATGGCAGACGAGACCAAGGCTCAGATTCCCAAGCCCACCCGCCAGCGTGGTCCCATGGGCCGCATGGGCGGCATGCGTCGCGGCGAAAAGGCCAAGGACTTTAAGGGCACCATGAGGCAGCTGCTCGGCTATATCGGCCAGCACAAGATTGCCGTGTTTGCCGCCGTCGCCTTTGCCGTGTGCTCGGTCATCTTTAATATTGTGGGACCCAAGATGCTCGGTCAGGTTACCACCAAGCTGTTCGAGGGCCTGGTTGCCAAGGTCAACGGCACCGGCGATGTCGACTTTAACTGGATCGCTAAGACGCTCGGCTTTTTGCTCTGCCTGTATCTGGCGAGCTCTGCCTGCAGCCTGATCCAGGGCTGGCTCATGACCGGTGTCACGCAAAAGATCTGCTACCGCATGCGCAAGGAGATTGCCGCCAAGATTGCCGTCGTGCCGATGAGCTACTTCAACGGCCACAGCAAGGGCGACGTGCTCAGCCGCATCACCAACGACGTCGATACGCTCGGCCAGTCGCTCAACCAGAGCGTGACGCAGCTTATTACGTCCGTCACGCAGATTATCGGCGTCCTCGTCATGATGCTGTCGATCAGCCTGCCGCTCACCGGCGTCACCGTGCTCACGCTGCCGGCCGCCGCGATTATCTTGATGGTGATGATTCACTTCTCGCAGCCGTACTTCCGCGAGCAGCAGCAGGTCCTAGGCACCGTCAACGGCATTATCGAGGAGGATTTTGCCGGCCAGAACGTCATTCAGGTGTTCGACCGCGCCGAGGCTTCGATCGAGGAGTTCGACCGTCAAAACGACCGCCTCTTTATTAGTGGCTGGCGCTCGCAGTTCCTGTCGGGCCTGATGATGCCGCTCATGAGCCTGGTAGGCAACATGGGTTACGTGGGCGTCGTCGTGGTGGGCGCGCAGCTTGCACTGACCGGCAATGCCACGCCCGGCGACATCCAGAGCTTTATCCAGTACGTTCGCAACTTTACGCAACCCGTGCAGCAGCTGGGCAACGTGAGCAACACGATGCAGTCGATGGCCGCTGCCACCGAGCGTGTCTTTGAGTTCCTGGCCGCACCCGAGGAGGAGCAAAAAGCCGACGCGCAGATTCCCGAGAAGCGCCCCGGCCATGTGGAGTTCGACCACGTCAAGTTTGGCTACACGCCCGACAAGACCATCATCCACGACTTTAGCTGCGAGGCGCAGCCCGGCCAGACCATCGCCATCGTCGGCCCCACCGGCGCCGGCAAGACCACGCTCATTAAGCTGCTGCAGCGTTTTTACGACGTGGACGGCGGTTCGCTGCGCGTCGAGGGCGTCGACGTGCGCGACTGGGACCGCGCGGCGCTGCGCGGCGAGTTTGCCATGGTGCTGCAGGACACCTGGCTGTTTAACGGTACCATCCGCGAGAACATCCGTTACGGACGCCCCGATGCGAGCGATGCCGAGGTCGAAGCCGCTGCACGTGCCGCACGCTGCGACCACTTTATCCATACGCTCGCCGGCGGCTACGACTTCATGATCAACGAGGAGGGCACTAACCTATCGCAGGGTCAGCGCCAGCTCGTGACCATCGCCCGCGCCATTTTGGCCGACCGCCCGGCGCTAATTCTGGACGAGGCAACCTCCAACGTTGACACTCGTACCGAGGAGCTTATTCAGCGTGCCATGGATGCGCTGATGCAGGGCCGTACGAGCTTTGTCATCGCTCACCGCCTGTCCACGATCCGCAACGCCGACGTAATCTTGGTGATTCGCGACGGCGACATCGTCGAGAAGGGCACACACGACGAGTTGCTCGCCCAGGGTGGCTTCTACGCCGACCTGTACAACTCGCAGTTCGACGAGGCGGCGTAAATTCTGCCGCAGGGAACGAATAACGCCCGAGAACGGGGGCGCAGGGCAACCTGCGCCCCCGTTTTTGTTTTGCAGCCCTCGAAGCGCCTTCCCTGAGACCTCATTGACGGCGTTTTCCAGACCCCGTGGGCAAAAAAGAGCAAATATGAGTACTGTTACCTTTTTAGTAACAGCCAAAACCGCCTCAAACGACCTCTTTGCGGCCTCTATTCGCCTTCAAATTAATCAAAACGCCCGTTAGCAGGCTTCTGCCTGCCAACGTTAATGAGCATATTTATCACTTTGTCTATTATCTCGCTAGACGGATATGTTACTAGGTTAGCAACAGTACTCATATTTGGCATTTTTTGCCCACAGGGTGTTTCCCGGGGAACCGACAACAGCCTTAGGGCCCCACGCGGCGCCACTCGCTCCCGGCATCCGCCGACGTCTCCCCAGATAAAGCCTGCCAAAATAAACCTGTCCCTTTTTGGCAGGTTTCGGGGTGACAAGGGCTTGCACTTTAGCGTGCGACAGCGGATAATTCCGGACACTCGACAATACGCTTATTGCTCTTTCTATAGATTGAGGAGGCCCCTATGGCCATGGAATTCAAACGCAAGTTGCCAATCCCCATGGAGATCCGCGAGGAAATGCCGCTTTCTGCCGAGCTTACCGCCAAAAAGCAGGCATTTGACGCCGAGGTCGCCAAAGTCTTTACCGGCGAGGACGCACGCAAGGTGCTCATCATCGGCCCGTGCTCTGCCGACCGCGAGGATTCGGTACTTGAGTACATGAACCGACTGGCCAAGACCGCCGAGGAGGTCAAGGACAAGCTCATCATCATTCCGCGCGTCTACACCAATAAGCCGCGCACCAAGGGCACCGGCTACAAGGGCCTTCTGCACAACCCCAACCCCGAGGCTCCCGACGACCTGCTCGAGGGCGTCAAGGCCATCCGCCATATGCACCTGCGTGTTATTGAGGAAACGGGCTTCTTCACCGCCGACGAGATGCTCTATCCGTCCAACTACCAGTACCTCGTTGACCTGCTGAGCTATGTTGCCGTGGGCGCACGCTCGGTCGAGAACCAGGAGCATCGTCTGGTGTCGAGCGGCATTTCGGTACCCGTCGGCATGAAGAATCCCACTGCTGGCTCTACCACCGTTATGCTCAACTCCATTTACGCCGCGCAGGCGCACCAGAGCTTCATCTTCCGCAACTGGGAGGTCGAGTGCGACGGCAATCCGCTCGCGCACGCCGTTATGCGTGGCTACATCGGTCTCGACGGTCGTACCTACCCCAACTACCACTACGAGCACCTGGAGCGCCTGGCCGAACGCTACACCGAGCACGCCGGCTATGCCAATCCGGCAGCGGTCATCGACTGCAACCACGACAACTCGGGTAAGCGCCCGCTGGAGCAGTATCGCATTTGCAAGGAGGTGCTCGACAGCTGCCGCCGCAACGAGTCCATCTCCAAGCTGGTCAAGGGCTTTATGATCGAGTCCTACCTGGAAGACGGCAACCAGCCGGTCGACGGCGGTGTCTTTGGCAAGTCGATCACCGACCCGTGCCTGGGCTGGGAAAAGACCGACTACCTCATCCACGAGATCGCGGAACGTATTTAGAGTTACGGCGTTTTACCAAACGCTGTAACGGCTCGACGCTGCGCGGGCCGCACCTGTACAATCTGACGTTCAACTTCAAGGGCGCGACCAGAAGGTCAGCGCCCTTTCGTTTCACGTCACCTTGTCTCAAATGCGACCCGCTCGCTATCCGTCCTCTACCTGCGGCGTTGTCTTGCTCCGGATGCGGCAGTTAGGGACGTTCCTTTTCTAGTCATTGGGGACGTTCTTGTTTGACTAGTCGTTTAAGAACGTCCCCAACGACTACCCGGGGGAGTTGCCTTACCTCGTGGCGGTCTTCTAGCAGAAAAACCGAGTGAGTAGGCTTTTTGCAGGAGGCCAAGCATGCCCAAAACGCCACAGCTCTGACCTGCAGTTTTATAGATCATTTGTCGCGATGTGCTCGGCAAGTTCAAAAAAGTCTACTCACTTGCATCCGAAACGCACCAGATAGGCAAAAATAACCGCCGCAAGAGGTCCCCAGCCCCTTCGCGGCGGTCACACGCCTCTGGTTTTGCGACCGTTTTGCCCGCTTGTTATTCGCTGTAGCGGGTAGCGATGGCAGCTTGTACCATGCCGGCGCTTATGAGGTAGGTCACCAGGAAGTAGCCACCGTATGCTGCCAGGAAGATTGCACAGGTGAGGCCCACGGTGCCGCCGATGCTCATATCTCCGAATATGCTCACCAGCTCGATAATCACCTTGAGCGCCACAAAGGAGTGCGCCAGGCCCACTGCCAGCGGGAACAAGAAGAATACCGCTTGCTGCGCCATCACCGAATGGCGAATCTGGCGGTCGTCACAGCCGATCTGTGCCAGCACACGATAGCTGCGGCTGCCGTCGGCCACATTGGAGAGCTGCTGGATCGACAGTATCGCCGCGCACGCAACGACCAGTACAAAGCCAATGTAGATGGCCAGATAGCTAATCATGCCGTTCATTTGCGCTGCTTGCGTGTACATCTCGGAGCGTGTGATGAAGATTCCCCATGACCCCGGCTCCTTGCCGTCAACGAGCAGATTGTCGAGCAAAGTGTATTTAATGCTCTCGTCTGCCTCGGTCGTATCCATCCCCTGTTTGTAATTAACGAGCAGGCTACTGGAATACGGCTGCAGATTAAGTTGGGACAACAGCTCGTCGGCAACGACGACGGTACCCGGATTACTGCCCATCGCCGAGTTGGCGATGGCCGCCGTGTCCTTGTCCGACTTATCGGTTGCGGGCTTGAGCTCATGCCCGCCCAAGGTGAGGGTATGGCCGCCGGCCATGTACTTGGTGTACAGGTCGCCCAGCTCACCGCCCATATCACACGTAAGCAGGTACTGGTCGCGGCCAATGCTCACCGGCTCCTCGCCCATCATCTGGCGCAGTTTGTTGTACTGGCTCGCCAGCGTCACAAACAGACCCATCGTATCGGCATTGCTACCCCCGAGCGCCTTGGGGAGCTTTTCGCCCATGGTCTTGCACATCTCACCCGCAGACACCGAAGGATTCGAACCGCCAAACGGGTAACTCAGATACGAATCGATCTGAACATGCTCACCGGCAACATCGGCGATATTGACCTTCTTGCCGGTCTCGTCGTTGTTGTCCGCCGACTTGCCCTTGCCGTGCCATGCGGAGTACAAATCGACCGTTGTATCGGCTAGCACCATGCGGTCGGCTTCAGACGGATTGACATATTCTTTGTAGTAGTCGAGCGTATCGGGCGTGTAATAGACATACGTCTGTGACACGTCAACAGGGTTATAGCGCTCCAGGTTTTCGTTCATCACATTGGCAATCGACATACCGCACGTCACCGAGGTGATGGCCAAAAACAGGAGCATCGCGATGACGCCCATCGAAAAGCACACCGTGTTGACCTTGGCCGCAAGCTGGCGCACGGTAAACATGTTGAGTCCGCGCCAATACACGCCGCGCAGGCTCTGCAGCAGCTTGATGAGCATGCCCGAGAGTCCCCAGAACAGGGCAAAGGTGCCCACGGTAACCATAGCGGTCGTAATGCCAAACTGGTTCATGGCCTCTTGCAGCTTGCTGTCCGTCGCGGTTAGCGGGAACCCATCACGTAGCAGACGGTAATAGGCCACGCCCACAAGCGCCACGCCCACGACAAAGATGGCAATCGCAATCCAGGGGTTGCGTGTCTTGATGCTCTCGTTGCGACGCTCGGCACCCATAAGCTCGATGAGTTTGGTACGACGCACGGCGCGAAGGTTCAGCAGTAGCGTGAGCACAAACATTACGAGCATGCAAGCAAGGGTCAGGTTGAACGCATGCACCGAGAAAAAGAAGTGGAAATTGGCGATCTGTGTCTTAAAGAGCGAGGCCGTAAAGAACGTCATGAGCTGGGAGAGTCCCATACCCAGCACAATGCCGGCGACAAAGGCCACGACCGAGACAATCACGGTCTCGAGCGCCATGATCGTGGCGACGCGCCCGCGCCCCATGCCGAGCACCTGGTACAGGCCAAACTCCTTCTTGCGGCGTTTCATGATGAAGTTATTGGCATACACCATCAAAAAGGCCATGACACCGGCCAAAAAGTACGTCAGGTCGCCGAGCATGCTGCCCATTACCTGCGCCAAGCCCTCTTCATCGATTCCGGCGATGTCGACCTGCATTGAGATGGTGTTAAAGGCATAGAAGACCGTGACGCCCAGGGTGAGCGTCAAAAGGTAGACGAGGTAGTCGCGGCCGGCGCGGCGGACGTTGCCCCAAGCGAGTTTACAGAGCATCGGAGCCCTCACCGCCCATCATGGCAACGACCTCCATAATGCGGTCGAAGAACTCTCGGCGGTCGGTGTCGCCGCGGCGCAGCTCGGTGAAGATCTTGCCGTCGCGAATAAACAGCACACGGCTCGTGTAGCTGGCGGCAAAGCTGTCGTGCGTGACCATGAGCACCGTGGCGCGCAGGCGGCGGTTAAGGGCCTCCAGGCTCTCGAGCAGCAGACGGGCGCTCTTGGAATCGAGGGCGCCGGTGGGCTCGTCGGCCATGATCATGGTGGGGTCGGTGACGAGCGCGCGAGCCGCGGCAACGCGCTGCTGCTGGCCGCCCGACATTTGGTAGGGATACTTGTCGAGCACCTGACTGATGGACAGGCGCGCTGCCACATCCTGCACGCGGGTCGAGATCTCCGCCGAGTTTGTACGGGCGATGGTGAGCGGCAGGGCGATGTTCTCGCGTGCCGTGAGCGTATCGAGCAGGTTAGAGTCCTGGAAGATAAAGCCCAGCTCCTCGCGGCGGAACTGCGAGAGCTTGGCCTGCTTCATGCGTGTTACGTCCTGGCCGTTGATGCGGATGGTGCCGCTCGTAGCGCTATCGATGGTCGAGACGCAGTTGAGCAACGTCGACTTGCCCGAGCCCGAGGCGCCCATGATGCCAACGAATTCGCCGCGGTTGACGGTAAAGCTGACGTCGTTGAGCGCGCGGGTCACGTTGCCCAGCGCTCCATATACCTTTTCGAGATGCGCGACCTCCAGTACCGGGGTCGCCATGTGCGTGGTTTGCATACCGAGTCCTTTCTTGCGATTAGTCTACGGCATCTATAGTCGCAAGAAGCCGAGTCGGCTACCATCGATATGGCTTACGCTTGCCTTACCGTTGTGTAAGGTAAGAGTAGCCTGCCATGTGTTGATGTTGAGAGAGGGCTCCTGTTGAAGACTGTTCATGTTGCCGCTGGGATCATTCGCAAGGAAGGATCTGACGAGCTGCTTGCCGTGCAGCGCGGCTACGGCGACATGCAGGGACTTTGGGAGTTCCCAGGCGGCAAACTTCTGCGCGGCGAGACGCCCGAAGACGCCGTGCGCCGCGAGCTTATGGAAGAGCTGCAGGTAAAGGTCACCAACCTGCGTGACTTCTACACCGTTGAGTATGACTACCCCGATTTTCATCTCTCAATGGAGTGTTACTACTGCTCGCTGGCTAAAGAGTCTGGCGAGCCCCAGAAACACGACCGCCAGCTTGATATCCGCTGGATTCCGCGGACGTCTCTTGCCACCGTTGAGTGGATGCCCGCCGACAAGGGACTCATTGACGCCCTGATTGAGCTGAAGGAAGACCGGCTTGATGCCAACGACGCCGAGGCCGCCACGGCCGACAAGCCTGCTACCAAGCCCAAGCGCAAACATAAGCGCCGCAGCAAAAAGCGCCCCAAGCCCGGCCTGTTGGACGGTATCGACACCTCGGACCTTTCCGCCGACGAGCGCGAGCTGGTACGTCGTCGTGCCGCTATTAAAAAGTCCATGAAAGGCAACAAACGCGCCGACACCAAGCCCGAGCTGCTTGTACGTCAGCGTCTGCGGGCAGCAGGCCTTACGGGCTATCGCCTGGAATGGAAGGTTCCCGGCAAACCCGATATCGCCTTTCCCGGGCGCAAGATCGCCATCTTTGTCAACGGCTGTTTTTGGCATCGCTGCCCCAAGTGCAACCCCAGCCAGCCCAAACGTAACGTTGAGTTTTGGGAGGCAAAGTTCCGTCGCAACGTCGAGCGCGACCGCGCTGCCGTGGCAGCACTCACTCAAATGGGCTGGACACCCATAACCATCTGGGAATGCGAACTCAAAAAAGACCGCATCGACGCCACCATGGAAAAGGTCATCGAGCAGGTGCGCGCCGCCGCACCTCAGCGCTAACAGCAAGCATCCACACGCTCCGCACGTCCGCGCCACATCCACGTCACAAACCTTAGAAAGCCCTTAAGCCCAAAACCTTTCAAGAGTGTTATTTGATACCTCTGACCTGCAGTTTCATTGTTATATCAAACCCTGTTAAGCCTTTCTTTAGCGCTTCCTTATCAGCGCTCGCGGCATAATGTAGCCAACGCACGGGACCTAGCAGCACACCCCGTGCGCAACCTTTTGGTGGACATCGAGGAGGCCGCACGAGCATGCATTCTTCCAATGACGCAACACAGCAGCCATCCCTAACACATGCAGACCTTTTCTCCTTCCCCCCGACACAGAGAAATGGCCTCCTCGACTCCCCCACCACAAAAGCAAAACGCTCAACCGACCAGAACCTCAACTTGCGAGCATCGTTCGAAAAGCTCCAAGCATCCCTAAACAAGGCGTTCCCCGAACAGGCAAGAGCAATCTAAGCCCATCGCGCTTTATACTGATGCCATGCGAAACATGGATCACATAGAATTGCACCGCGGAGGACGCGAGGAAGCGTTTCCCGAGACCGCCGATGACTGGCCCTATATTGCCGAACGCGCAGAATTCGCTCGCTATCCGGGCAATTCCGTCCCCTGGCACTGGCATTCCGAAGTTGAGCTTTTCTACATGGAGCAGGGAGCGATTGACTATCGAACGCGCGCGGCTCATGAGCACGTACGCTTTGAGGAAGGGTCCGCCGGCTTTATCAACGGCGGCGTTTTGCACAGCACGCTGCAATCACCCAATTCGGCACCAGCCATTCAAATGTTGCATATCTTTCAGCCGTCGATGCTCGGCGATCCCGCGGGACGCCTTCAAAAGCGCTATATCAATCCTTTACTGCAATGTCGAGGCGTCGATGTGCTCAAATGGTCGCCCACCAACCCCGACGATATGCCCTTTATCGATTTGCTAAAGAGTTCCTTTAACCACGACCTTCAACGGCCGCAGAACGAGATGGCGCTTCGGAATAGCTTGTCAGAGCTCTGGATTCAGATTTACGCCAAGGCCGAACCGCTCTTTTCCTCAGACAACGCCTCTTGGATGACCAACCGCGACGTACAGTTCAAGGCAATCCTGGACTATATCCGCGCAAACTATGCAGCCGCTATAGATGTGCCCCAGATGGCATCTGCAGCCGGCGTAAGCGAAAGAGAGTGTTACCGCATTATCGAAGCTTGCGCAGGAACGACCCCGGCGGCATATCTGCGCGCATACCGCGTAAACCGTGTTTGCGAACTTTTGGCACACACCACGCGAACGGTCCAGACAGTCGCGCGCCAATGCGGCTTTGCGACAGCAAGCCATCTTGGCCAGGTATTTAAAGAACAAATGGGATGCACTCCTTCGAGCTATCGAGCAGCGAGGCAGAATCTCGATAGCACCAGGCAGAAATCCCGCTAGCCTTTCTTCTGTCACCGCATCAAACTTGCAGGCAAACAACAGAGAGGAGCAATCATATGAAGCACTTTGACCATATCGTATTTGACGTTGATGGGACATTGGCAGATACAGAAGAAAGCGTTCTATCATCGCTTGTCCAGATTGTCCAAGAAGAGACCGGCAAAACGCTCCCCCGACACGAGCTTGAATTTGCCCTCGGCATACCCGGCAAGGATGCCCTTGAGAAACTTGGAATCTACTCGCAGGCAACGTTGAATCGCTGGTGCCAAGTTGCTGCCAGTTTTAAAAGCACCATCAGCGTGTTTCCAGACTTGCTTGAAGTCATCGCAACACTCGCCAACAACGGCTGCAAACTTGGCATCGTCTCCTCACGTGCGCGCGACGAATACACAGACGAAATTGCACCCCTTGGCTTCGATAAGTTTTTTGAACACATCATCCTTGTCGAAGACACAACCGAACATAAACCCGCACCCGCTCCCATGCTCGAATATCTCCGGCGTACGGGCGCGAATCCTGGCAACGTCGTCTACGTTGGCGACACCGTCTACGACGAACAATGCGCAACTTCGGCAGGGGTCAGTTTTGCCCGAGCAGCATGGGGATCACACCAAGACATCCCAAACGCCACCTACAACCTCAAAACCCCCAACGACCTACTAACCCTAACAACCAAATAACCCACGCGTCCCACCCTTTCAGTCCCAACACCACAAGGGCGATTGAGCAGAACGGCTTGGGCGGGTCCCCGTACTTAGTTTCCAAAATCATTCCGCAGCGCGAAGGCTTCTTATTATTTTCCGCCCTAACGCCACAAGGGCGACGACCTCGAGTAGGTCAACCTGGGAGGGACGAGGGCTTAGTTCCCCAATCTTTCCGCAGGGGGCAAAAAGCCTCGCCGCACGAAGTGCGCAGCGAGGCTTTTTGCATGCCCGAGGACGATTGGGGAACTAAGCCCTCGTCCCTCCCCGGGATATGTAGCGAGTCGGAGTACCCTTGCTGTTACTCTGCCTTGCCCACAGAGTTGAGGTTGGTCATGCGGATCTTAACCAGCTCGGTGATCTCACGCATGCCCTCCTTGGCCGGCTTCTTGGGATCGAAGCAGGCGGGGTTCTCGGCCATGTAGGCCATGAAGCCCTTGGTGTAGGCCTGACGCAGCTCAGTGGCGTAGTTAACCTTGCAGATGCCGTTCTTCACAGCCTCGGCAACCTGCTCATCGGGCACACCGGAGGTGCCGTGCAGAACCAGCGGCACGTCGACGGCGTCGCGGATGGCCTTGACCACGGACTGCTCGATGTGCGGATCGCTCGTGTACACGCCGTGGCTGGTGCCAACGCCAATAGCGAGAGAGGTGCAGCCGGTGCGCTCGACGAACTCCTTGGCCTCGGCCGGATCGGTGTAGGGGCTCTCACCCTCAACCGCGGGACCGTCGTCCTCCTTGCCGCCGACCTTGCCGAGCTCAGCCTCGACAGGCACGCCCATGGCGCGGCCAGCATCGGCGACGGACTTGGTCAGGGCGATGTTGTCCTCGAAGGACTCGTGCGAACCGTCGATCATGACAGAGGTGTAGCCCGTGCGGAAAGCCTGCATGCAGCGGTCATAGCCATCGCCGTGATCGAGATGCAGAGCGACGGGCACGGAAGCGCGCTCGGCGGCAGCCTTGACCATGCCGTAGAAGTAGTCCAGACCAGCGGTCTTGATGGTGCCCGGGGTGGTCTGCATGATGACGGGGGACTTGGTCTCCTCGGCAGCGGCCAGAACGGCCATAACAAACTCGAGGTTCTCGACGTTGAACGCGCCGACGGCGTAGTGGCCGGCCTGAGCGTCCTTGAGCATCTTTTCGGTGGTAACAAGTGCCATGAGCGTTTGCTCCTCTCCCTCGCCCGCATCTGGACATCGGGCGTAGTTGTTCACAAGGCGTTTTACCTTGCGTTTTACTGCGCTCATTGTATGAAATTCAGCAGCTTTGCACGTGCGAGATATTGAGCCCATGCAGGTCAATACAGTCATTTTTGAAAAGCAAACGGAAGAAATTTGAGCCGAGTGAACATGTTCGATATTGAATTATGGGCGTTCAGCGTCTTTCTTTTATAGAAAAGATAAGTAATCGAAAGGTGTTTTCTTACTCAAAAAGAAAATGAACGAAAATAGAGTCAACACAATTCCTGCAAATTTCAGATGATGATGGAGCAGATATGGCCCACGCAACAACCCGAGCTTTCGCCGACGAGCGTCGTTCCGCCATCATGGAGATGCTCGATCATAATGCCTCGGTGCAGGTAGCAGAAATCGCCCAGACCTTTGGCGTGTCCTCCGTCACCGCCCGAGCCGACCTGGACGCGCTCGCCGAAGCAGGCAAGCTGCGCCGCACGCATGGCGGTGCCGTATCGCTCCACAAACGCCTGACCGTTTCCACGCAGGATCGCCGCATCAATGTCAACGTCGCCGCCAAGCAGGCCATCGCGCAAAGCGCCATTGAACTCGTCGACAATGGTGACACTCTGCTCGTCGACTCGGGCACCACAGCGCTCGAGTTCGTCCGGCTCCTCGACCAGCGCGATGGCATCACCGTCATCACGGCCGACATTACCATTGCCGATTACATCGACGAGAGCATGCCCTCAGTCGATGTCGTCATGCTGGGCGGGGCACTGCGCAAAGGCCATCGCTATCTGTACGGCCCACTTACCATGCAGGCGCTCCAAATGGTCCACGCCGATCTTGCCGTAATGTGCCCTGGCGCTTTTGTTCCCGGCTGCGGCTTTACGACCGACTTTCCGCAGATGGCCGAGACCAAAGCGGCTATGGTCGGTGCCGCTCGTCAAAGTGTCGCCCTCATGGACGCCAGTAAGGTCAACGGACGTGGCATGTACCGCTTTGCCGAGCTGACCGACGTCAACGCCATCGTGATGGACCGTGACCCCGATCACGCCGTCGCCATCTCAATCGCCGAGACCGTCGACAACGCCCGCCCAAATCTCGTCATCGCCGGCGCTTAAACAAAAACCACCACAAAGGTGCCTGTCCCCTTTGTGGTGGTTTGAGCGTTAAACGTGAACGTATCGCTACTTGGAGAGCTCGTCAGCGAGGGCCTCAATCTGGGCGCGCGATGCGTCGTTGAGCGAACCCAGGACGGTCACCTTGTTCTGCGTCAGCGTGATGTCTTTCATACCCTCGAGTTCCTTGGTCATAACCTTAGCGGCGGCAGGTGCCCAAGAACCGGCCTCGACGAGCGCCACGGTGCGGTTCTGGTAGGCATGCTCGGCGAGCGTGTGGATGAAGGTGCTCATAAACGGGAAGATCTCGCCCTGATAGGTGATGGAGGCGAGCACCAGACGGTCGTAGCGGAACGCATCCTCAACGGCCTCGGCCATGTCGTCGCGAGCTAGGTCAAAGACGGAAACCTTCTGGCCGCGAGCCTCGAGCGCAGATGCAAGCTCCTCGACGGCAGCCTTCAGGTGGCCGTAGACGCTCGCGTAGGCAATGGTGATGCCCTCGTCCTCGGGCTGATAGCTCGACCAGGTGTTGTAAGTGTCGAGGTAGTAGCCCAGGTTCTCAGTCAGCACGGGACCATGAAGCGGGCAGATGATCTGGATATCCAGATCGGCGGCCTTCTTGAGCACGGCCTGCACAAACTTGCCGAACTTACCGACGATGCCAAAGTAGTAGCGGCGCGCTTCGCAAGCCCAGCCTTCCGGGTCCTCGATGTCGTTGGCGCCGAACTTGCCAAAGCCGTCGGCACTAAAGAGCACCTTGTCGGTAGCCTCGTAGGAGAAGAGTACCTCGGGCCAGTGAACGTTGGGGGCGCCGACAAAGGTCAGGCTGTGGCCGCCCAGATCAAGCACGTCACCCTCTTTGACAACCATCTTGCGCTCGGGGAAGTCGGTGCCAAAGTAGTTGACCATCATGCGAAAGGCGCCCATGCTTGCCACAATCTGCGCCTGGGGATAGCGCTCCATAAAGGCGGCGATGCCGGCGGAGTGATCGGGCTCCATGTGATGGATGACCAGGTAGTCGGGCGTGCGGCCGTCGAGTACGGTCTCGAGGTTGCCGAGCCACTCGTCGACAAATCCGCCATCGACCGAATCGGCGACAGCGATCTTCTCGCCCAAGATAACGTAGCTGTTGTATGCCATACCGTTCTCGGACACGTCGTACTGGCCCTCGAACAGGTCGATGTCATGATCGTCAACGCCAATGTAGCGGATATCCTTGGTGATCTCCATCAGGCAAAGCCTCCTAGATAGACAAATGAACCCGTCTATCATAGCACTCGCCTTCATAGTCACGGCTATCTGCCGGCATCCTTATCGATTGTTAGCGAAGCGCAACGTTGAGCCGTTGACCTGCGAAAACTATGTGCGCGGCGCTGCCGTGGTATGTCGAACGATAAGCTGGCCGGGAATGCGAATGGCGACGGTTTTGTCCGATGTCCCCACCTTGGGAACCGCATGCTCGAACACCTCGCGCCCGCGCTGATGCAGATCGAATCGAACGGTCGTGAGCTCGTTATGCGCGACAAAGTCGTCGAGCGAGTCATCGACGCCCACCACGCTCACGTCCTCGGGCACGCGCAGGCCGCTGTCGCGCAGCGCAGCGATAGCGCCGTTTGCCATTTGGTCGTTTGCCGCGTAAATCGCCGTCATGGTGCGGTCGTGCTCAGCCAGGTACCGAGCGGCCTCGTAGCCGCTGTTGGCAGACCAGTCGCCCTCGAGTGGCTCTACCGTCTCGATGTGTTTACGCTCGAGTGTATCTTGCCAACCGGCGCGACGAAATTGCTCGTCGACCGAGAACGACGGGCCGCCAATATAGCGAATCTGCTCGTGCCCCAGCTCAAACAGGTGATCCATAAGCAAGAGCGAGCAGCCGTAATGGTCGGAATCGACCGTGGTCACGCGCGGATGCGCGTACATGGTAACGATGACCGTTCCAATGCCCGGCAACGGATCGAACGTCTCGAAATCGGGCGCCATGCGACTCATGCCGATGATGATACCGTCCACGGGCAGCGCGGCCATACGACGCGTGGCCTCGGCAAGCGAAAACTCCTCGGTCTTGGACATCTCGACCAGCGTGATGGCGCAATTATGCTCGCGAGCTGCGCTGGCGATGCCGTCGATCATTGAGAGGTTCCCAAACTTGGTGACATCGTTGACGCACAGCCCGACCGAATGGTAACGGCCGTCGCGCAGCGAGCGACCGGCATAACTCGGACGAAAGCCAAGCTCTTGCATAGCGGCCTGCACGCGCTGGCGCGTCTGTTCGTTAACGTTGGGCAAGCCGTTGGCGACGCGCGAAACCGTCTGCTGCGAAACGCCAGCAGCGCGGGCGACGTCGGCCATGGAGACCGGACGCGAACTGGTATCGTTGGACGGGCGCCTTGCCACAGGATCACCTTCACCCTTGAGAGATCTGAATAGCGTGAATGCCGGCCCGGGCAGAAATACATCCCGCGCCGAGGCCCGCTATCGTCGGACGCATGTTAACGTACTCTACTTTTTCTATCTGCATCTCTTCTGCTTTATAAGTCCATACGGCAGTACCGTTCACGGCTGAATTTCTACCGATTACCAGATTCTCAAAAAGTGATAAGTGTTGTGTTATGAGTACGTTAACATAGCCCGTAACGTGCGGCATCGTAGATGCTGAGTTTATGCCGCTTCAGATTGTTAACGTACTCACTACGACGGAAAACTCGTCAGTATGCGCCAAGGAAAGGACCCTCATGACCACCCCCGACGAAAAGACACTCGCCACGCTCACCAAGCTGTTTGAGGAGGAGTTTGGCCCCATCGGCGATCGCCAGGTGCTCTATGTGCACGCGCCCGGCCGTTCCGAGATCAGCGGCAACCACACCGATCACGAGGGCGGTCACGTTATCGCCGGCTCGCTCGATGTCGCCGTCGACGGCATCGCCGTGGCAACCGATTCCAACAAGGTCCGCGTTGCCGACGAGGGCTATCCTACGTTTGAGATCACGCTAGACACGGTAGACATTCAGGAGTCCGAGAAGGGCACGTCCGCGAGCCTCGTCCGCGGCATGGCCCACGAAATCGCTGCTCTGGGCGTTGAGCCCCAGGGCTTCGACTTCGCCTTCACCTGCTCCGTCCCCTCGGGCGGCGGCCTTTCCAGCTCTGCCGCCGTCGAGGCCGCGTACGGCCGCGCCATGGAGACGCTCTGGGGCGCGCCCGCCATTGAGCCCGTCGCGCTCGCCCAGATGAGCCAGCGCACCGAGAACAACTATTACGGCAAGCCCTGCGGTCTGATGGACCAAGCCGCCGTGTGCCTGGGCGGCCTCGCCTACATGGACTTTGAGGACCAGGCTCAGCCTAAAACCCAGAAGCTCGAGCTCAACTTTGAGGATCACGGCTATGCGCTCGTGCTCGTTAAGGTTGGCGCCGACCATGTGGCGGCTACCGACGACTACGCCGCCGTTCCGCGCGAGATGCAGGACGTCGCCGCCGAGTTTGGCAAGGCACGCCTGTGCGAGGTCAACGTTGCCGACTTTGACGCCAAGCTCCCCGAGCTGCGCGCCAAGCTGGGCGACCGCGCCTGCCTGCGCGCCGTTCACTACTGGTACGAGAACGGCCTGGTCGACAAGCGCTGGGCAGCGCTCAACGCCGGCGACATTGACCAGTTCCTGGTCCTGACGCGCGAGTCCGGCACCAGCTCTGCCATGTACCTGCAGAATGTCGTTGCCAAGCTGGGATCTGAACAGCCTTCCATGTATGCCTTGGCGCTGGCCGAGCACGTGCTCGACGGCCGCGGCGCCGTCCGCATTCACGGTGGCGGCTTTGGTGGCACCATCCAGGCCTTCGTGCCGCTCGATCTGGTCGACACCTTCATTGCCAAGATGAACGGCTGGCTGGGCGAGGGCTCTGCCCGTCACTACGCCATCTCTGACAAGGGGGCTTACGCGGCATGGCTGTAATGACTGACGTGCGAGAGGCCGCGCAGAACCTGATCGAGTACGCCATCCACCGATCCATGGTCGGTCAGGACGATCGCGTCTGGGCCTACAACACCATTCTCGAGTGCATCGGTGCTACGGGCCCGGCACTTGACATGGCCTGGGCGCTGCAGACCGAGAAGCTCTCGCTCTTGCGCCCCGACACCCTGCCCGACTTTGATCTTGAAGGCACGCTCGGCGCGCTTTCCGAGGCCGCCGTTGCCAACGGTGCTGCCAAGGACACGGCGTCAGGCCGCGATCGCATCGCCATGCGCATCATGGGCGCGCTCATGCCGAGGCCTTCGGTTGTAAACGAGGAGTTCAACGGACGTATGGGCGTCAACGAGCCCCGCGCTGCGACCGACTGGTTCTACGGCCTGTGCTGCGACGCCGGCTATGTGCGCCGCGCCGCCATCGCACGCAACATCAAATGGAGCACCCCCACCAACTGGGGTGACCTGGAAATCACCATCAACCTGTCCAAGCCTGAGAAGGACCCGCGCGATATCGCCGCGGCAGGTGCAGCCAAGAACACGGGCGAGAAGTATCCTGCCTGCCAGCTGTGCATCGAAAACGAGGGCTATCCCGGACGCTCCGCCGCAGCCGACGGCGGCGCTCACCCCGCCCGCCAGAATCTGCGCGTTATCCCCATCCAGCTCGACGGCGAGCGCTGGGGCTTCCAGTACAGCCCGTACGCTTACTTTAACGAGCACTGCATTGCCATGAGCTCCGTGCATCGTCCGATGCACGTGGACCGCAAGGGTCTGACCTGCCTGCTCGACTTTGTCGACCTGTTCCCACACTACTTTATTGGCTCCAACGCCGACCTGCCCATCGTGGGCGGCTCGATCTTGTCACACGACCACTTCCAGGGCGGCGCGCACGAGTTCCCCATGATGCATGCTGCCGAGGTCTCGCAATTTAGCGTGCCCGGTTTTGACCAGGTCAGCGGTACCGTGCTGCAGTGGCCGCTCTCGGTGCTGCGCCTGCGCTCGCATGACCGCGCTCAGCTGCTCGACGCTGCCGAGAAGATTATCCTGGCATGGCGCGAGTGGACCGATGAGTCGGTGGGCGTCATCGCGCGCACTGCCGACGGCGTGGCCCACAACACCGTGACGCCCGTCATCCGCCGCGTCGACTCCCGCGGCAATGCCGGAGGCGAGATCTACGAGGCCTACTTGGCGCTTCGCTGCAACATCACGACCGACGAGCATCCGCTGGGCGTGTTCCACCCGCATGCCGAGTATCACCACATTAAGAAGGAGAACATCGGCCTGATCGAGGTTATGGGTCTCGCCATTCTTCCGCCGCGCCTGGTTCCCGAGCTCGGCGCTGTCCGCGAGCACCTGCTGGCGGCCAAGGCCGATGCCAGCTACGACCTTGTCGGCGCGCTCGAGGGCGATAATCTTTGCCGCAGCCACGCCGCATGGGCCGAGGATGTCTATGCCCGCCGCGCCGACGAGCTTACGGCGGACAACGCCATCGATATCCTGCACGAGGAGGTCGGCATGGTGTTTGGCCACGTGCTCGACAACGCCGGCGTCTTTAAGTGGGACGAAGCCGGCCGCGCCGCCCAGCAGCGCTTTATCGACTCACTGTAACAGACGAGTTCGGACGCTCGCGCTCAACACATAGCGCCTACATGACAACGGCGCCCGTCGACAACATCGCCGACGGGCGCTTTTTTGGTGCAAAGGGATGGTGCAAGAAGCGTCCCCAAGTGCCGGCCAAAACACGAGAGTGGATAATCTCCCACTTTGAGCCCGCAAACAGGCCAAAAACGGGAGATTATCCACTCTCATTCTGCGAGCACTCATTTAAGCCTGTCCCCAATGAGTGCCCCTTTGGTACGTGACCGACGATTGAACGTCAGATTGCCGCTTAGGGGCGTTTGCAGCGTCGAGCCGTTACGGCGTTTGGTAAAACGCCGTAACTTTAAAGCTCCGTTACTTCAACGTTGTTGTAGATCTCGTCCCAGCGGTTCATGACCAGGTGGCCGGTCTTGGGGTCCATGGCGTTGAGCTTACCGCAGGTATTGGCGGTCTTGAGCACCGTGACGTCGTCGGCACCAGCAGCAATGGCATGCGCAAAGCCGGCGATGGTCGAGTCGCCGGAACCTGTTGCGTTCACAGCCGCAATCGCGGGCGTCTTGGCGCGGAACGCGCGACCTTCATGGAAGCCTACCGAACCGGCAGCGCCCATCGAAACGACAACCCAGGGAATACCGGCAAAACGGTCATCGGCGGCAAGCGCCTCGCGCAGGGCATCGACATCATCGGTCGTAAAGGACGTACCCAGCAGGCCGTTAATCTCGGTCAGGTTGGGCTTTACGAGCTCAGGCTTAGCGTCGGACTCCAGCGCGGCCTCCAGCGATGCACCCGAGGTGTCGAGCAGCACCTTGGCGCCCGCCTCCTCGGCGATCTTGACGAGCTCGGCATAGTAGCCGGCATCGACGCCACGCGGCAGCGAGCCCGAAAGCGTCACAACGTCCGCCTTCGCTGCAAGCTCGGCGAACTTAGCCGTAAAGGTCTCGAGCTCGGCCGGGGCGATCTGCGGGCCGCTCTCCAGCAGCTCGGTCTGATTACCCTCGTGCAAAATATTCAGGCAAATGCGCGTCTCACCGGCGATGGGCACAAAGTCGTTCTTGACGCCGTCGGCATCCATAAGCTCGGCCATATAGGCACCCATGTGACCGCCAAGCAGACCGGTCGCGAGCACATCGTCGCCCAACTGCAGCAGCACGCGGCTCACGTTGAGACCCTTGCCGCCAGCGGTCTTTTCGGGTGTCACGCGGTTAACGTCGTCAATGACCAGCTTGTCGAGCTGATAGCGCGTATCAATCGACGGGTTCATGGTAACGGTCAGAATCATATTGAACTCCTGTTCCGGGGCGGCATGACCCACCCCAAACATACGATAGCTCGTTAAAGGATCTCGATCTCAAAGCCGCGGGTGACGGTCTCCCCCGGCCTGGCAACCAGGCAGCCACGCTTGTGCTCCAGAATATCGTCCTCGTCGGAGCAGGTAGACAGGCCGCCCCACGGTTCCACGGCCACAAAGTCGCCCTCGGGCTTGCTCCACACAATCAGGTATGGCATATCGGGGAACGTCAGGCGCACGCCCTTGTCCTCGGTTTTCTTGGTCAGCGTAACCACGCGGCTCTCGAGCACGTCAAAGATGGTCTCCGCGAAGTCGAAGAGTTCGTGGGTAAGCGACAGGTCGTGGCCGACCATCGGGTTTTTGCTGCGATGCTCAACATCAATCAGGCCCGTCGAGGGAACGGCAGTACAGAGCTCGGTGGCCTCACGCTGCTCAAAACGGAGCTCGTAATCGTCATAGGACTCGCCCTCGTCGAGCGGGCACTTAAAGCCGGGGTGACCACCCACAAAGAATGGCATATCCTCGGTGCCCTCGTTGGTCACTTCGTACGATACGGTCACCTTAGCCGCATCAATAGTGTAACGAGCAACGATCTTAAACGGATACGGATACTGCTCGAGCAATTCGGCATGGTCGGCAGAGCTTAGGCTCAGCGCAACCATGTTGTCGCTCTGCTCCTCGAGCTTCCACTCCTGTTTGCGTGCAAAGCCGTGGCGGGCAAGCTTAACCTCGCGGCCGCCCATGGTCATTGCGCGACCGTCACGAAGGCCACCGCAGATCGGGAAGCAAATGGGTGCTTGGCCCGACCAAACCGCCGGGTCACCCTGCCACAGGTACTCGCGGCCGTTGGCTTTAATCGAAGTGAACGACCCGCCCGCCGTGCTCAACGCCACGCGAATCAAACCGTTATCAAGAACAAACTCCATAGGAGCCTTCCCTTTCGTACGACAGCCCGCCGAGTCAGTGGGGCTGATAGAAAACCGGCCCGCGCCCCCTCACAGAAACGCGAGCCGTCAATTGAACCAAGACGCAGCAATAACAGCAGGGGCAACCCCGCAGGTCACCTCAACGTCAGCGAGAAGCCAGCTGGCGAGGCAAGGTGCCGTGAAGCGAGACGGCATTGACCTTCTGGTCATGCCGTCGAAGCTGAGCGGCAGATTGCCCGCCAGATGGCTTCGCAGCGTCGACCGGTCCGGCGTTTGTTAAAACGCCGGAACCCCCTTAGTCGTGATACTCGCCGCGGTCCCACTTCTCGAGGAACTCGTCAAAGAAGTGCGGGTCAGCCTGAGCCTCAGCGTCGACCTTATTGCAGGCATCGATCTTGGCAATCAGGGCATCGTGCTCGGGGGTCTTCTCGTAGGGCTCCTCCAGGAAGGCAAGCATGATATCGGCCATCAGGAACTCGCCGGTGATCTTGCCGCCAAAGCCCACGATGTTGGCGTTGAGCTCGCGACGGGCATACAGGGCGGAGGTCATGTCGCGAACCAAGGCGCAGCGAGCGCCGGGAACCTTGTTGACGGCGTTGGTGATGCCGATGCCGGTGCCGCACAGGGCCACGCCAAAGTCGGCCTTGCCGCTGGCAACAGCCTCGCCCACGGCCTTACCGTAGATGGGATAGTGCGTACGGGTGTGGCTGTAGGTGCCGCAGTCGAGCACCTTGTAGCCAGCCTGCTCCAGGCGGTCGGCCAGATAGATCTTCTCGTCCGTAACGATATGGTCGCAACCGATTGCGATGGTCTTCTTCATCAGAACGTCCTTTCGTCTGAATTCACAAGTTGAGGTAGAAGTTCGAGTTCTCGGTGGCTCTCGTTAGGCCATCTTGTTGAGCATGTCGACACGGATCTGGTGACGGCCGCCGGCGTACTGGGCGCGCAGGAACTCGCGGGCGATCTTCTTGGCGACCTCGGTGCCCACAACGCCCGGGCCCATGGTGACCATGCGCGAGCCGTTGTGCTCGCGGGTCATGTAGGCGGAACGCTCGTCGGAAATGTTGGCGACGACCATGCCCTTGATCTTGACGGCGGCCATATAGGATCCGACGCCGTACTTATCGAATGCGAAGCCCTGGGAATCCTTGTGCTCCAGCAGGTCCTTGGCAACGGCGGTCGCGGAATCGACAAAGTCCGCGGCAGGGGTCTCGGAATAGTCGACGACCTCGTGACCGTCGGCGATGAGCATCTCCTTGATGGACTCCTTCATCGACATACCGTCGGCATCGGAAGCGATTACAACCCTCATGACATCCTCCTTGAGAGATACGCAGGTGCGTAGTTTCTGTTTGGAAGTGTTGAATCGCGCTCAGGTCCGGGCATCTGAATGTGCGGTTCTTCACTGTTCATGTTTATTTGAACACATTCGAACATCGACTGCAACAACTATTTGTTTATCTTTGTTCTTTTTTGAACAAATGCCGTTCACGGATGATTGTTGAACGTTTGGGCCCGGCACGGACGTAGCGACCATGTGTCCAACAAACAAAAGGGCGGCCGAGAACGTGTCTCGGCCGCCCTTCTTGCGGTTGATCTTCCAAAGATCGCGTTGCCGCCTACTCAGACCGCCCGCTCTTCTTGGCATGTTTGGACGGAGCGCTCAGAAAGCGACCCGTCAAATAGTTCGCCGGGCCGGAAATATCAATCCCCAGTAGCACGTGCCCCAGTCACAAAAACGCCGCGAGCACCAGCAATGGAATCACGCACGAGGTCACGATCATCACGATGACACCTTCGATCAGATCGGTCACCTGCTGCACAATTTCATCGGTCATCTGCTTGGCACCGCTGGTCACCGATGTGACGAGACTCGAGGCGCCGTCGGCAAGCTGCTCAAGCACATTCTTGGACTCTGCGGACTCGGTCTTTTTCTTGCTTGCTTTGGAGCTGTCGCTATCTGCCGCACCCGCAGCGTCGGCCGCCTTTTGCTCGGCCACCTCGATGCTCACTCGATACGTTTCGTCGACCTTTTGCGACACCCATACGCTTGCAGGCACCAAGGCCATTCCGATCATGGCGACCACCAGCACGCGAGTCGCCACGCGGCGCAGGACGGCGCTCGTGCTCCAGCGCCCGTGAATGCCGAGCGACACCGCAAAGAGTACCAGCGCAAACGGGATCAGGATGCCTAGGCCAACCGACCACAAAATAGTCAGCAGATATTTCTCGAGATAGAGCACGGCAAGCACGATGCCCAAGTTGCCTGAAAGCTGCGCGAGCTGCTCGGCAACCGGCGTTCCCGTATCACCCGGCAGCGCGGTAATGCCCGCAGACAGCGCCACGCACGAGGTCGTGAGCGCCAAAACATTGCCCTTCTTTTGATCGATGACCTCGATGGTGGAGTCCCAAGTCTTGGTATCGGCAAAATGCGGACGAGCCACAAAGCCCGACAGCAAGGCCAGTACCACGAGCGCAACGATGATACCGATCTGCAGCTTTTTGTTTGCGCACACGACATCGGACAGGCTGGGCTGCAGCTCGGTTACCGTCGTGTGCTCGGTTATCTGGACAGGACGCCCATGAGCCATCTCGTGCGCGTCTCTTTTTTGAATTGATCCGTTGTCCGGCATTTGGATACCTCCTCATTCCGGCCTGTATTGCGGATGGAAGTATACCCACCCATCGAAAAACCGAACGGCAGGAGGCGCAACAAGCTGCTGCATGATCCGCCCGCCATGAAATGGGCCCATCTACTACGTTTAACCGCCAATCCCCGACCATGCCACAAAGCGAAAAAACAAAACCGCAGGTAGAAGTCCTGCGATTTTTCATGAAACGCGGGTGTGTTCGAGGGTATCGGGTTAAACGTAGTAGATGAGCCAGTTTCGTGGCGAGCGCTGCCAACCGATCCTCCGGGGACGGGAAAAGCGGGTCATTTGGGGCTGTCGGCCCCTATTTCGCCGCAACCTAGATAGGTGGGATACAGAAAAACCCTGCCGCGGATAGCGGCAGGGTTTTTGGAAGGGGACGAGGTTGTGAAGGCTCGTTAGGCGAGCTTGGCCTCGAGCTCGGCGATGCGCTTGTAGGCATCGATGGTAAAGCGGGTCTGCTTCTCCAGGATCATGGTGGTCATGAGGGTGTCCTGAGCGTGAGCCATGATGAAGGTCATCTCCATCTCGCCGCCGCCGGCCTCCTGCGAAAGCAGCTTGGTCTGCGTGTCGTGGGCACCGATGAGCGCATCGCTGGCATCCTTGTGCAGCTGCTCGGCCTTCTCAAAATCACCCTCGCGAGCAGCATCGAGCGCTGCAAGCAGATCGGTCTGGGCGTCGCCCGCGTATGCGACAATCTCGAATCCAACCATCGAGATTTCTTCTTTGGTTGCCATATTGCGTTCCTTTCACATATGAACCAATGGAGAGCATCGCGTCCGGGCATACGCGCTGCGTTGTGTATGACAGAGACAGTAACATTCAAACAAAAAAGAACAGCGCAAAACGTAATTTCGAGCTATGAACGGTCGTTTTTCGCCCGTGAGCGGTTTTTAAACCAATCCGAACATTCTTGAACACAATTAGCGGAAACCCAAGCGGGACCGCACCCTAGCGTACATCGCGCACCGTATCGCCCTTGACGAGCACGCCCGGAAACAGCATGTGCTCCACGCCAGACTCAACGCCCTCGGCGCCGGCAATCTTGTCGACCGCCCACATGCCGACGCGCTTGTTGTCAAAGCGCACCGTAGTCAGGCGACGATCGGGCACGATATCGCCCAAACTATCGTCAACACCCACCACGCTCACGTCCTGGGGCACGCGCTTCCCGCGCGACTCGAGCCCGCGAATGCAGCCGTAGGCCATGGCATCGTTGGAAGCATAAATGGCTGTGCAGTTCGGATCGTCCGCAAGCACCTGGCCGGCGGCATATCCACTCTGTGCCGTCCAATCGCCACGGACGAGTCGCGGCGGCTCAACACCATGCGCGCGCAATGTCTCACGCCAGCCCTCCTCGCGTTGCATGCCCGAAAGCGAGCGCTCGGGGCACGAGATAAAGTGCACGGTCTTGTGCCCCTGCCCCAGCAAGTACTCGACCACCTGGCGCGAGCAATCGAACTGGTCGTTATCGACCGTCGAGCACAGCGGGTGCTCCAGCATGGTAACGAGCACCGTCTGCATACCGGGCAGCGGCTCGAAGGTGCCAAAGTCCGCCGGCATGCGATTCATGATCACAACCATGCCATCCACCGGAAGTGCGCTCATGCGCGACGATGCACTCTCGAGGGTATACGGATGCCCGTCTACTTTAGTTAGGGTGATGGCATAGCCATGTTTGTCGGCCGCAGCGGCAAAGCCCTCCATACGGTCGAGGTTGCCGGTGCCGGTAATGTTGAACATGGCGACACCGACGGTCTTAAACTTGCCGCGGCGCAGCGATCGACCGGCAAAATTGGGACGATACCCCAGCTCGCGCATGGCGGCACGCACGCGCTCCTTGGTCTCGGGGCGCACGCTGGGCGAATCGTGCACCGTACGCGAGACCGTCTGCTCCGAGACGCCCGCGAGACGCGCCACGTCCTTAACGGAAACCGATTTTTTAACAGCGGCCATAGGTCGATCTTTCTATGTCAACGATGCTATTGGCGGCACCCTACGCAGTCAAATGAACGCCTTCAAGTATATCCAACACCTCCCCCACAATACGTTTACCACCCAAAACCTACCGTTCACCGACAATCCCGCTTCCACGAACGGCTTTTGTCGCCCAAATGTTAACGTTGCCATTGTGCAAACACAGAGCCACCGGGCGGCTCAATCGTTTACGCATAAGGAATCGATGGTTCGCAGGCACAGGAACCAACGGTTCGCGTCTTTTATTGTGTCGCAAAATGGCAACGTCAACATTTTGGCAACCGAACGCCAAAAGCTACCATCGTTGCTAACCCACCGACTCTTAGGAGCATTGCATGGAGCAACTCATCGCCATCATCGAAAAGGGCCAGCCCTTTTTCAACGCAATCGCCCGCAACAAGTACCTCAAGGCGATTCGCGACGGCTTTATCTCCGTCATCCCCATCATCATCTTCTCGTCCATCTTCTGCCTGGTAGCCTCGGTCCCCAACATCTGGGGTTTCTATTGGCCCGATGACATCAACAACGCCCTGTGGAAGTGCTACAACTACTCCATGGGCATCCTGGCCATCGCCTGTGCCGCCACCACGGCCAAGCACTTCGCCGACGCCCAGAACCGCGACCTGCCCAAGAACAACCAGATCAACTTTATCTCGTGCATGTGCGCGGCCATCATCGGCTTCCTGCTCCTTTCGAGCGACACCATCGCCACGGACGCTGCCAGCGGCTTCAACACCACCTACCTTGGTTCCAAAGGCCTGCTGACCGCCTTTATCGCTGCGTTTGTGACCGGCATCATCTACAAGTTCTTCATTAAGCGCAACATCACCGTCAAGATGCCCGAGCAGGTTCCGCCCAACATCTCGCAGACCTTTAAGGACATCATCCCCTTCTCCGTCTGCATCACCGTCTTTTGGGTCTTTGATATCGTCTTCCGCGCTGCCTTTGGCTTCTGCTTTGCCCAGGGCGTCATCCAGGTGTTCCAGCCCCTGTTCACCGCCGCCGACGGCTACATCGGCCTCGCTGTGATCTACGGCGCTATGAGCCTCTTCTGGTTCGTGGGCGTCCACGGCCCCTCGATCGTCGAGCCCGCCATCGCCGCCGCCCTCGTTGCCAACATGACCGACAACCTGGCTGCGTTCCAGGCTGGCCAGCACGCTTCCGCTGTCCTGACCCAGGGTGCCCAGTACTTCGTCGTCTGCATGGGCGGCACCGGCGCCACGCTCGTCCTGGTCTTTATGTTCTGCTTCCTGGCCAAGTCTCAGGAGATGCGCGCCGTCGGTAAGGCAGCCATCGTCCCCGTGTGCTTTGCCGTCAACGAGCCGCTGCTGTTCGCCGCGCCTATCGTGCTCAACCCCGTCTTCTTTGTCCCGTTTGTCTTTGCCCCGATCGCCAACATCTGGATCCTCAAGGTCTTTATCGACTTCTTGGGCATGAACGGCTTTATGTACACCCTGCCCTGGACCGTCCCCGGCCCCATCGGCACCATCATGGGCTTGGGCTTCCAGCCGCTCGCCTTTGTGATGCTCGCCATCATCCTAGTCGTCGACTTTGCCCTGTACTACCCGTTCTTCCGTGCCTATGACGCCCAGAAGTGCGCCGAGGAGGCCGAGATTTCCCAGGAGGAGCTCGCCGCCAAGAACGCCGAGAAGGCCGCCAAGCTCAACGATGCCTTCCAGGGCAAGGCCGATGCCAAGAGCGTTGCCGCCGGCGCTGCTGCCGAGGCCGTGAAGGTCGACTCCCCTGCCACTTCTGCAGCCCCCGCTGCCGAGGCAACGACCGCCAGCGACCTCAACGGCAAGCGCGTGCTCGTGCTCTGCCAGGGCGGCGGAACCTCGGGTCTGCTCGCCAACGCGCTGGCCAAGGCTGCCAAGGAGCGCGGCATCAATCTTGAGACCGCTGCCGAGGCATATGGCAACCACGTGGACATGCTCCCCGACTTTGACCTGGTCGTCCTGGCCCCGCAGGCCGCAAGCTACCTGGCCGACCTGCAGAAAGACTGCGAGCGCGTGGGCAACAAATGCGTCGCCTGCCGCGGTAAGCAGTACATTGAGCTCTCCCAGAACGGCGACAAGTCTCTCGCCTTCGTAAGCGAGCAGCTGTCGAAGTAAGTAACGCTTAGGGCCAGCCGACCATCCAAGGCCGGCTGGCCCTTCGATTTAGACGATTGGATATTTCATCATGTCCGTTAACCCTGCTAGCGTCACCAACCCGCCCGCGCAGTTTCCCGAGGACTTTATCTTTGGCGGCGCCACTGCTGCCTACCAGGTAGAGGGCGAGACCCGCACCCACGGTAAGGGCAAGGTCGCCTGGGACGACTTCCTGGAGGCCCAGGGCCGCTTCTCCCCCGATCCCGCCTCCGACTTCTATAACCAGTACCCCGTCGATCTGGAGCTGTGCGAGGAGTTCGGCATCAACGGCATCCGCCTCTCCATCGCCTGGAGCCGCATCTTCCCCAACGGCACCGGCGAAATCAACCCCGAGGGCGTCCAGTTCTACCACGATCTCTTCGCCGAGTGCCATAAGCACCACGTTGAGCCGTTCGTCACGCTGCATCACTTTGACACGCCGCTTCCCCTCTTTGAGAAGGGCGACTTCCTCAACCGCGAGACCATCGATGCCTTTGTGGACTTTGCCACCTTCTGCTTTAAGGAGTACGCCGACCAGGTGACCTACTGGTTCACCTTTAACGAGATCTGGGCCGATGCCTCCAACACCTACATCGAGGGCACCTTCCCCGGCGGCGTCAAGGCGCACCTGGCCGAGGCTTTCCAGTGCGAGCACAACATGATGCTCGCCCACGCCAAGGCTGTGCTGGCCTTCCACAACGGCGGCTTTAAGGGCAAGATCGGCGTCATTCAGTCGTTGGAGTTCAAGTACCCGCTCAACGAGAACGACCCCGCCGACATCAAGGCCGCCAACAACGAGCACGTGCTGCAAAACCAGTTCTTGCTCGACGCCACCTTCCGCGGCGACTATGCCCCCGACACCCTCGAGTGCGCCAACCGCCTGGCTGCCGTCTCGGGCGGCACCATCGAGATCCTGGACGAGGACCTCGAGATTATGCGCGAGGCAGCGCTCTACAACGACTACCTGGGCGTCAACAACTACCAGTGCCGTTTCCTCAAGGCTTACGATGGCGAGAACGACCTGCACCACAACGGTACGGGCGAGAAAGGCACCGGCCGCTGGCGCGTTAAGGGTATTGGCGAGCATGTGAACAAGCCCGGCATCCCCACCACCGACTGGGACTGGATTATCTATCCCGAGGGCCTGTTCGATCTGCTCGTCTACATTAAGCAGCGCTACCCCAACTACAAGCAGATCTTCATCACCGAGAACGGCATGGGCTACAAGGACCCCTACAAGGACGGTTTTGTGGACGACCAGCCGCGCATCGACTACATCGAGCAGCACCTGCGCTGGTTGCTCAAGGCCATGGAGGTGGGTGTCAACGTGGGCGGCTACTTCCTGTGGAGCCTGCAGGATCAGTTCTCCTGGACCAACGGCTACAACAAGCGCTACGGCTTCTTCTACGTGGACTTTGAGACCCAAAAGCGCACGCCCAAGGCAAGCGCCTACTGGTACAAGCACGTGGCGCAGACCCGTCGTCTGGACTAGTGGCTTGCGACGAGCGGCATTGCCCCACTCACATAACTTTTCCCCATTTCTCAGCCGGGGGCGGCACGTCACACGGCGCGCCGCCCCCCCGGTCTTTTTGTGCAGGTCGGAAGCCGTTTATCTCGATCTGTAACATCTAGCTTAGTTTTTGGGTCCTAACTGTTACAGATTAAGATGAATGAGCCGAGCACGTCTACGCCCGCAGGTCCTTTACGCTGGAACGTTCGACCAACACGCCCGAGACGAGCGTACGGCTTCTAGAGCTCGGGGCTTCCAGACCTGCGACGACCTCGTTAAGCGCACGGACGCCCAGCTCGCGGTGGCGAAACTTCACCGACGTCAGAATCGAGTTGGGAATCGTCTTGTAAAGCTCGTCATCGAAGCCGATCACGGACACATCGTCGGGCACGTTCAGCCCCTTGTCGCGCAAGGCCATCATCACGCCGTTCGCCATGCAGTCGTTGGCGGCCAGGACTGCCGTGCAGTCGGGTTTATCGGCAAGCACAAGGCCCGCGGCATAGCCACTATCCGCATTCCAATCGCCTTGCAGAGGCTCGGGCGGCTCAATGCCACACGCCTCGAGTGCCGCTCGCCAACCTTTCATGCGGCTCTGGCTCGACAGTGACTCTTTTTTACCAGAAACGAAGTACACGTTCTTGTGCCCGTGATTCAAGAAGTACTCGCACGCCATGCGCGCGCCGCCCTCTTGGTCGTCACTGACGGTGGAGCAGGTAGGATGTTCCATCGGTGTGATAATCACCGTCTTGAGGTCTTTCGGCGCCTCAAAGGTATCAAAGTCATCGACCATCTGACGCAGGTTGAAGATCATGCCGTCGACGGGAAGCCGTGACATCCTACGCGCCGCTTCGGCAAGGGTCATCTTCTCCCCAGCCCGCTTTTTGATCATCGTGAGCGCAAAGCCGCGTTCTTCGGCGGCATCAGCGATACCGTCGATCATGTCCACGGCGCCGCCCGACAAGTGGAACATCACCACGCCGATGCACCCGTAACGGCCCAACTTGAGTGAACGCGCGGCAAAGTTCGCCCGGAACCCAAGCTCCTCCATGGCCGCATGGACCCTATCGCGCGTCGACTCTCGTACGCTATCGGGCTCGTTGATCACGCGCGACACCGTCTTGAGAGAAACACCCGCGGCAATCGCCACATCGTTCATCGAGACGTTTTTCTTGTCCATCGTTGCCACTACTTCTCCAGTCGGTTTTGAATCGCTTGTTTTTTGCGTTCTAGCATACACTACCTGCCCGACTGACAAATCAGCCGTTTATCGGACAATATCGACCGTTCACCTGTAAATCCTTGTTGCTCTTCCAAAAATGTCTTACGTTGTCATTAACGAAATGACAACGTTGTCATTTCGCAATGCCTTCCTTAAGCAGGAAGGTTTCCGGGCAGTCCTGACCATCCATCGACGACCAGTTCCATCCACATGCATCGCGCATCGAGCAGCAAAGGAGCTCTATGGACGCCATCGTAAAGATGCTCGAAAAGCATCAGCCGTTCTTTGAGAAGATCTCGAGGAACATCTACCTCCAGGCCATTAAGGACGGATTCCTTGGGTGCATGCCCATCGTCCTCACCTCTTCGATCTTTCTGTTGATCGCCACCCTTCCTGGCGTAGTTGGCATCTCGCTGCCCCAGCCGCTCATCGACTGGTGCAATAAGCTGTACAACTTCACCATGGGCGTCATGGGCATTATGGTTGCCGGCACCACTGCCAAGAACTTCACGGCATCCATGAACCGTCGCATGCCCGCCGGCAAAGTGCTCAACGACGGCTCCACCATGGTTGCCGCCCAGTGCAGCATGCTTCTGCTCGCTGTTACGCAGTTCACCACCAAGTTCAACGGCTCCGAGCTTTCGGTCTTCGACTGCACCAGCATGGGTACGCGCGGTCTGTTCTCGGCCTATATCGCCGCGTTCATTACCGTGTGGGTCTATAAGTTCTGCGTCTCGCGCGATCTGACCATTAAACTGCCCAAGGAGGTCCCGGGCGCCATCGCTCAGAACTTCCGCGACATCATCCCCTTTGGCGGCGCCGTCATCATCTGCGGCATCATCGATGTCGTCGTGCGCAACCTCATGGGCGTTCCGTTCTCCGAGCTGCTTATCAAACTGCTCTCCCCGCTCTTTACCGCTGCAGAAACCTATCCTGGCCTTATCCTTATCCAGGCAGCTACCGCGTTCTTCTGGTTCATCGGCGTCCACGGCCCCTCGATCGTCCAGCCGGGCATCGACCCCATCCGTCTTGCCAACCAGGCCGAGAACCTGCAGGTTCTGCTGGCAGGCGGCCACCCCGCCCACTCCCTCACCTTTAACATGTCGCTCGTGGGTGAGTTCGGCGGCACCGGCGCCACCTTCATCGTGCCGCTTCTGCTGATTCTCTTTATGAAGTCCAAGCAGCTCAAAGCCGTCGGTAAGGCCTCGATTGTTCCTGTTGCCTTCGCCGTCAACGAACCGCTGCTCTTTGGCGCGCCGATGATCCTTAACCCCTACATGCTCGTCCCCTTTGTTGCCGCCGGCTGCGTCAACGTGAGTGTTGCCAAGTTCTTTATCGATAACGTGGGCATGAACGGCTTCTCCTTCGTGGTGCCTTGGGCTACCCCTGCCCCCATCGGCATCTTCATCACCACGAACTTCCAGCTTATCGCCCTGGTATTTGTCGCGATCATCATCTTGCTGGACGCCATCATCTACCTGCCGTTCTTGAAGGCATACGATAAGCTGCTCTGCGACCAGGAGGCCGAGCGCGCCGCCGAGCTGGGTCTCGAGTCCGATGGTGCCGCTGCCATCGCCGCCAAGCCCTCTGCGCCCGCTGTCGAGCAGGCTACCGCTTCCGTCGAGACGACCGTTGCCGCCGCCGACAGCAAGCCCGTCGCCGATCAGCCCGAGCCCGCTGCCGATGCATCCGCCAAGAAGGATGTCGATGGCCTGAAGGTCCTCGTCCTGTGCGCCGGCGCCGGCACCTCTGCCATGCTCGCCAACGCCATCAAGGAAGGTGCCGCACAGACCGGAGAGAACATCGCTTCCTCCGCAGGCGCCTATGGCCAGCACACTGCCATCATGGATCAGTACGACGTCATCGTGCTCGCCCCGCAGGTTCGTAGCTACTACAACGACATGAAGGCCGACACCGATCGTCTGGGCATTAAGCTGCTCGCCCCGCGCGGCAAGGAATATATCGACCTTACCCGCGACCCTGCCGGCGCCATTAAGTGGCTCCGCGAGAACCTCGACTAGTTTTCTCCCTCTGTTGGTGCCCGGATCCCCAGTTCGGGCACCTCTCCCCATTCGTATCCCACAGAAAGGATGACTCATGAACAACCCCATGCAGTTCCCCGACGGCTTTGTGTTTGGCGGCGCCACCGCCGCTTACCAGGTTGAAGGCGAGACCCGTACGCACGGCAAGGGCAAAGTGCCCTGGGACGATTTCCTGGCTGCTCAGGGTCGCTTCTCCCCCGATCCCGCAAGCGACTTCTACAACAAATATCCGGTCGATATCGACCTGTGCCAGCGCTTCGGCATCAACGGTATCCGCGTCTCCATCGCTTGGAGCCGTATCTTCCCCAACGGCACCGGCGAGATTAACCCCGAGGGCGTCGCCTTCTATCACGAGCTTTTCGCCACCTGCAACAAAGCTGGCGTTATTCCCTATGTCACGCTCGATCACTTCGATACGCCCGAGGCCTTCTACCAGAACGGCGGCGAGGGATTCCTGACGCGCACGACCATCGACGCCTTCGTCGAGTACGCCAAGTTCTGCTTTGCCGAGTTCACCGAGGTTAAGCACTGGTTTACCTTTAACGAGATTCCCGCAACCGCCGAGGGCAGCTTTATCGTCGGCAACTGGCCGCACGGCGAGAAGTACCGCCTGGACAAGGCCTTCCAGCTCATGCACAACATGATGGTGGCCCACGCCAAGGCTGTCGTCGCCTTCCATGAGGGCGGCTTTGAGGGCGAGATCGGCATTGTCCAGAACCTGGAGCCCAAGTATCCCCTCGACCCCAACAACGCCGCCGACTGCGAGGCAGCTCGCATGGCCGACGTCATCAACAACCGTTGGGTACTCGACGCCACCTTCCGCGGCCACTATGCAGCCGACACCATGGAGGCTGCGACCAAGCTGGCCCATATCGCCGGCGGCGAGCTCGACGTCCGCGACGAGGACATCGCCGCGCTGACCGCCGCGCTCCCCTACAACGATTGCCTGGGTGTCAACACCTACAAGTGCCAGTTCCTGCGTGCCGCCGAGGGCGAAAACGACATCAACCACAATGGCACCGGCGACAAGGGCTCCTCGCGCTGGTTCCTCAAGGGCGTGGGCGAGTCATGCGTGCGCGAAGGCGTACCCACCACCGATTGGGACTGGATCATCTATCCCGAGGGCCTCTACGACCTGCTGCTCCGCATTAAGAACGATTACCCCAACTACAAGAAGATCTACATCACCGAGAACGGCATGGGCTATAAGGACGACTTTGAGGACGGCTTTATCGACGACGCCCCTCGCATCGACTACATGCGTCAGCATCTCGCATGGATTCTCAAGGCGATCGACGGCGGCGTAAACGTCGACGGTTACTTTGTGTGGTCGCTGCAGGACCAGTTCTCCTGGACCAACGGCTACAACAAGCGCTATGGCCTGTTCTACATCGACTTTGAGACCCAGAAGCGCTATCCCAAGGCGAGCGCGTACTGGTACAAGAACGTCGCGGAGACCGGCCTGCTCATGGCCTAGTTTCTGCCACATACCCCCTGTCGGCCGCATGCGAATCCCGCCACGGGTTCGCATGCGGCCTTTTTGTTTTGGCTCGGCCCGAACAGACCGTTTGTCTCGATCTATAACATCTAGCAGGGGTTTTCGGTCCTACCTGTTACAGATCAAGACAAACAGGACGTCCGGTCAGAAAATCTCAATCTGTAACACCTAAGCTAGCAGATGACCTGCGTGTGCTCCTCGATGGCGGCGCGATCCGCATCGGTAATACCCGGCTCGCACACCACGGCATCCAAATTGTCCAGGCGACAGAAGGTATAGAAGTCGCGCTTGCCGATCTTGCTGGAGTCGGCGATCAGATAGCGCGAGTCCGCCTTGCTAAAGGCAAGCTGCTGGATACGGCCCTCGTCCATGTTGGATGTGGATACGTCACCGTCCAAGATACCGTTGGCGCCGATAAACGCCGCATCGATGCCCAGCGCACGCAGGGTGTCCTCGGCCGTTGGCCCCACAAAAGCGGCAGTGCGGCGACGGTACATGCCGCCCACGAGGCACAGGTCGCAGTCCTCGCGCGCCTCGAGCAGGTTAAACACCGAAAGCGAATTGGTCACGATGCGCAGGCGAAACGCCGGCAGCAACGAGGCCATCTGCTCAACCGTGGTACCCGTGCCCAAAAAGATAGTAGAGCCCTCCTCGATAAGCTCCACAGCACGGCGTGCGATCTGCAGTTTTTCCTCGGCATGCTTGGTGCGCTTTTCGCTGTGCGAATACTCATGGCGCAACATAGCGTGGGGACGACCCTGCGCACTGCGGGCGCCGCCGTGCACGCGCTCGATCTCACCCAGACTCGCAAGTTCTTCGAGGTCGCGGCGAATCGTCATGTCCGAAACGCCCAGCGCATCCGAAATCTCCTTGACCGAGACCGTGCCCTGCTCCTCGAGCAGCTGACGAACCTTATCCTGTCGCTCTGCCTTAATCACGATGAATCCTCGCCGTTCTCTGCGCGCATATCATTCAAACAGTAACGAACAAATTGTATCAGACTCGTACGCGTCAAAAATGAACGCCCACGCAGCCCTAATCATCACTTTTTTGAGAAAAATACCCCCTGCTTTAGTGGGGTGTAGTGATAATCTTGCCTGTTCGCGCTACAGTTTGTCCGGAATATCTCGATGTTAGGAACCAAATGATCACTTCCGAGCTTTTCGGCACCGCGCCGTGCGGTACCCCCGTTCATCGCTACACCCTCAACGGGCCCGAGATCTGCGTTCGCATTATGGACTATGGCGCCACCGTGTTGGGCATCGACGTGCCCGACATTCCCGGCAACGTGCGCGATGTGGTGCTGGGCTTCGATAAGCTCGAGGATTACTTTGACAACCCCGCCTGCTTTGGCGCGACCATCGGCCCCGTGGCAAACCGCACCGCGGGCGCCACGATTACCATCGACGGCACGGACTGGCATATGCCCGCCAACGAGGGCGCCAACAACCTGCACAGCGATCTTGAGCATGGCCTGCACAAGCGCGTGTGGGATGTTGAGCTCGACGAGACTCACAACGCCGTGCGCATGACCACCTCGCTTGAGGATGGCGAGCTGGGTCTTCCCGGCAACCGCACCTTTACGGCCGTGTTTACCGTGACGCGCACTGGACGTTTCCGTATCGAGTATGGCTGCGAGAGCGACCGCGCCACGTACGTGTCCATGACCAACCACACGTACTTTAACCTTGCCGGCCATAACGCCGGAATGGACTGCGAGCACTTCTTTGTTGCTAATGCTGCTCACTACCTGCCCATTAACGAGCAGAACATCCCCACCGGCGAGATCACTCCGGTCGAGGGAACACCGTTTGACTTTCGCGAGCTTCGCCCCGTCGCACCCGGCATGGAGGCCGACGACCCGCAGATCAAGCAGGCCCGTGGCTACGATCACTGCCTGTGCATCGATGGCTATCAGTACGGCCGCAACCTGCGCCGCGCGATGCACGTCGAGGAGATGTGGACCGGTCGTGAGATGGACTACTACACCACTGCCCCGGGCGTGCAGCTCTACACCGGCAACTGGCTGGGCGACGAGCACGCCAAGGACGATGCCAACTATGGCTGGGGCGCCGGCTTTGCCCTCGAGGCCGAGATGTACCCCGACACGCCGCACCAGCCTCTGTTCCCGCAGGGCATTGTGGGCCCGGGCCATCCCTACAGCAATGTGATCGAATACCACTTTATGAGGCACTAAGCCCGCAACGCGACATATCGCACAGCAGCGCCCGCCGGCACCACCGCCGACGGGCGTTTTTCTACCTATTCATTGGGGACGGTCTTAAACGGCTAGTCGTTAGGGACAGTCTTTGCCGAATGTGGCCGCCGCATAATCGATGATGCCGTGTCCTCGCGCGCAATGGTGGCGTCCGTCCCGCTTCGACCGTCGCGTTACGGCGCGAGAACATCCAGCGGAACAACTTGGACGCCACGCTCGGTAACATAGGCTTGCGAACCAAACCCGATGATCACGACTTTCGAAACCGGCGGGTTGTTTCCGGCGGCAACCATGCGCTTCTCGACAGCAACAAGGCTGTCAGACGCCTCTTCGATTTGAGCAGAGCTGAGTTTAACTTCGACCGGAATCCACGTTCCGCCGGGAGCTGCAATGACCGCATCGACTTCTAGATCGCGAGAATCATGATAGTGATAGAGGCCCATTCCGTTTGCTCGCGCATAAACCCACAAATCATGGAGTGCCAGCGATTCAAAAAGCAGTCCGAGCGTCTTGAAATCTAGCAGTAGTGTCTCCGGGGTCGCCCCGAGTGCGGCGGCTGCCAGCGACGGATCGGCGAGGTGATGCTTCTTTGAGTCTCTTAAATGCACCGGAGATCTCATTGCAGGGTTCCACGCGGGAATATCGCGAACGAAACTAACCCGAGCAAGAAGAGATATATATGATGCCGCCGTCTGTCTCGACACCTCTCCGCCAAGATCGGCTACGAGCGTCTTGAGTGTCGCCAAAGTGGATTCATTTCGCGCAAGCGATTCGATGACAGCTTTGACCTTTTCAGGGTCACGGCGAGAGCCGTCGACGCGGGACAAATCTTCTTCGGCAACTATGTCAATGTAGCGTTTTGCCATCGCGGACGCAGCCCGCGTATCGCGTCCAGTCGCTGCAGGCCATCCGCCACGAACAACGCACTCGGCAATCGAGGCAGAGTCCAACGACCCGAAGGCGCCACTGAACTTTTCGCCAGAAATAATGCCCGACAGCTGAACTGCACCACTAGATTTCCCAAGTTCGAAAAGCGTCATGGTGTCCATACGCAATTTGGCGAACCTTCCAGCGCCGCTGTGCATCGGGCGTTCGTCGTCTCGCGGTGTTGCCGATCCCGTAAATATGAACTGACCAGGCTCGCCGCCGCGGTTGTCGCACTCAAACCGTGCCGCGTCCCAAAGTTTCGGAACCTCCTGCCACTCGTCAATCAGCCGCGGCACCTCGCCGGAAACGGCAAGAGCCGGATCCGTCTCGGCGCGTAAGCGATTCTCGAAGTTGCGGGACGGGTCCATGAGAAGGAGCCTGGACGCCGCACGGGTCTCGGCCGTGGTCGTCTTTCCACACCATTTCGGTCCTTCGATGAGAACGGCACCGAATATGCCCAGCAGCTGGTCGAGCTCATTTTCGACAATTCTGGTGTAGTACTTTTTTGGCATATTTACCACCATTGCTATCAGCGCGTTTAACCAAATTTACAGTTTCCATTTAACCAAATATCGGTTCTCTGATTAACCATATTCACGCAATCCAATTAACGAAACAGCTTTAGGAGCCGTTTTTGCGAACGGCTTAAGCTGTGATGCAGTCATTGACGTTCTAAAAGACTAGTCGAAAGGGACACTTTTTTTCATAGCTCCGACACATGCGCCAACATGCCTGAAATCGGCGCGCTACAGATTGCGCCCATCTACTACTTCTACTCCCGCACCCCTGACCATACGCCCCTATTTTCAAAAATCGCACGTTCGCTACCTGCGGTTTTAATATTGAGATTTTCATCGTTGTTCGAGGTAAGCGACCAAAAGTAGTAGATGGCCCCAATTCCTGGCCGAGGGCATCTCGCCGCTCCTCCACGGGAAAATACGATCCGTTTTCCTCCGTCCCCAGGGAATCACGCGAACAGGTTCTCGATGGGATCGGGGTCGGAGCTGGGAAGATAGCGGATTTCTAGTTCTATGCCGAGCGCTTGCAGCTCTTTAAAGGCGGCGGTATCTGCATCGCCTACGGCAATGGCAGGCGTTACAGAGCGCTTGCCCTCCCTCGCCCGCATATGGCCGATGCTGATCTTGGTTATTGGCACACCGCCCTTAACCAGCGCGAGTGCATCCGTGGGCGACGCCACCATGATGAGAATCCATTGGCGCGGCGTTGCGGTATGAATGATGTCGACGGTCCTTTGCACCGAGAAAAACCGCGTCCACACGCCCTCGGGCGCCGCGACCCTCATAGGCGCCCATTGGCGCGAATCAGCCGCGATCTCATCGTTGACGATTAGGACGAGGTTGGAACCCACAGCCTCGTTCCACAGCTCAACGTCTTGCCCGTAAATAAACCGGTCATCGATACGCGTGAGAAGGATCTTGGGTTGAGCCATGGCATCCCCATTCTGTTTGAGACCCGTAAGAGCAAGATATCGCGTTTCCAATATTAGTGCATTTAAAATGAGAAAAGCCGTCAGAACACTTGCGCGGATTTGCGATGTCCCGTATCATAGACAGCCGTTGACGCCTCAGTTGCGTCACCACATGGCCGCCAGCGTAGCTCAGTTGGTAGAGCACCGCTCTCGTAAAGCGGGGGTCACCGGTTCGAGCCCGGTCGCTGGCTCCATTGCATTAGTGCAGCTCAGAAGCGTAATTGCTTCTGAGCTTTTTTGTTTTCGCGTCTCTTTCCTCCTTCTCCGAGGAGTGAAAAAGGGGTGAAAAACTTTTTTAACTGTTTTCCATAAATAGTTAGCATCATCCAACGTTCACATTAGATCGAACAACAATCCTGTTACGCATAGCCTAATTCCGCTGAGTATCAGAGAAGAACGTCCGGATTATATGCATCCAGCTTCGCTTCTCCAGTCGCCAGTGACTCCTCCAGCCGGTCAGCATATTCAACAATAGAGCCGTAGAATATGGGAGTAAAATCCGAACTTTTCGATAAAGAGGGGTTCCGCTACGTCAATCCTCTTCTTGGCAACCGCGGCCTCATCCTTTTCATAGTACCCAGTGCCAGGAATCCGCTCGTTTGCCTGCGGCAAGCACTTAAGCTGCCTACACAAGCGCGCCGACCCCTTTGAAAGACCCATAAAGGTGATAGCACCAGAGATTACGCCACCGACGCCCACAACAACCTTGCCAGCGGCATCCCCCACCGTCTGCTTTGTTATCTTGATACCCATGAAGCTCAAGAGCTTCTTCAGGATCGGATACCAACTGGTCTTGGTTAGCGACTGGCGAGCGACCTTTTTCGCGACCGCCTCTTGGGCGTTTTTGGCGATTACGGTTAGCATCGAATTCGCGCTGCCTACACCCATCATCACACCGAGCAACACTGCCATTTCGTAGAGAGTCTCGTCATCAACGTCGTCACATTCTTCAAAAAAGGTCTGCCAGCCATACAGGTATGCCAGTTTCTGCATAATCCTGAATGCGTGCACGTAGTATTACGTAATATCGGCAGGAATGGTGCCCACCATCGCGACACCTCCGGGAAGACCCGCTGCAAAGGAAAAGGCGGTTGACTTCTTTGCCTCATAATCAATTACTTCTCTAGCAATTCTATCGATCAGGCCCACATCGATTCCGGCGGTAACGGGGGTCGTTTCCACGGCAAACTCGCCGACATCTTTATGGACACCCTTCCTCCTCAGCTCCGAGCGGAGGAAATGGGGCCGATCAATTCTCACTCCCTTTAGCCGAGCAACTTTTTTCATAAAGTCAATCAAAAATCTCTGGGCCTCCGCCAACTGCTCATCGCTCTTGTCTTTTAACTCTGCAAAAGCCGAATCAACGAGAACAGCGACCCCAAGGCCCTCGCCCTCGTTTTTCTTTCCAAGCAGCCTGACGTCCATACAGCCTTCCAATCAATGCGCCGCGCGGGCTATCGCGTTCTGCGACAGGCCGGACGCACGGAGCCTGAGGGCCTCCCTGGCCCTTATCCTTCTCGCCATGCTGTACCTCCTTGGTCTCGGCTGCATGGACAGCCGGAACGTACCAGGGGGACGGTGCCGACGGGAATATCGGCGGTGCCGAACGGCAATATTCGGGATGTGAGCGGACGGTGTGTAAGCGCAATATCGCCGGTGTCAAAGAGGACAATTACTCAAACAGGTGAAGGAGGGCATCGAGGAGGATAAGGAGATTTACGGTGGCAATTAAGAAGCCAACTCGCCGCGTCATGCCCGTTGGAGAGGCGAGCATGACCCTCATGGGTAATCAAGACACACGAAACAAAGGGGATTCGACAAGTCGCAAGAAAGGGGAGTGCATCACCTTTTGGGTTACGGAAGAGCAGAAGCAAGAGATGAGCACCTACGCGGCGGAACACAACACCACGGTATCAAGGATCATCATCGAAGGCCTTGAGATACGCATGGGTAAAGGGCAATCATTATAGCTTAGCCTTCTGCAATTGCTGCGACTCGATGCGGTCCTATCGATTTGCGCAACGGTGTGACGCGTTATCTAGACTGACGATCGTTTCCGCTGCATTTGCCAGCTCATTATCATGTGAAACAATGATAATGAGCTGTTTCAATTTGTTGTTTCTGACATACGAAGCGAGTTCGGCTCGGCTTGTTTCATCCAATCCAGTTGTAGGCTCATCGAGCACCAAGACTGATGGATTACGGGAAATTGCCGACCACAAGTATACACGGCGCAGCTCACCACCCGAAAGTTCAGGACAACGTTTCTCAAGCAAGCCCTCTATGCTGGTTGTCAACGACGGTAGCTCATTCATATGCTGGTGCTTTGTAAAAAATGGGGTGTTGAAATAATCCAACAGGTCCCGAACCGTCTCATCTGGAGCGAAGCACGGTTGGGGGCAGCACGATATCGTGTCTGAACGTATGTAATCCAAATTGCATTTTTCAATCGGCATGTCGTTGTATGTTACTTTGCCTGCCGATGGATACAGCCCAAGGAGCAGGTAAAGGAGCGACGTTTTTCCTCTTCCATTTTCTCCGGTTATGCAGTATGTTCCAGGGCCGGAGAAATCGAAGGAAAATCCGTCAAGAACCTTTCGGGGAGATCCGTCTGGAAGGGGTACCGTAAAATCCAACTTGGAAACAGAAATGCGATTTATTGTGTCAATCTTGACTAAACCTGTCTGATCTTGCTCTGGTTCCGGTCCTACCTTTCCCATGGCGCTCATCCTGTCCCACGAAGCCTTGGCATCCTGATAGGACTTGAACAGGTTCATCGTGTTTTTCAAGGTTTTAAATAGGACGGCAAAATATGCACCGACGATGGTGTATTCGCCTATCGTCATGGTTCCATTGATGATTCGCACTCCGGATACGATGAGTATTATCGCTTGAAACACGGCAGCAAAAAGGCTGTCAATCGATGTTAGTGAGAATGAGAGCTTTCCCGAGTGCAAGACCTTTGGAAAATACTTTTCAAATCCGGTGTCAAGTGCTAGCTCGCTTTTATTGTATGAAGACGTTAACTGAATGTTGAGAATCTGATTCAACTGCGATGCTATTACGGCATAGAAAGCGCTATCTGCCTCCTTCTTCTCGTACATGACTTTATATAGAAGCTTTCGCAATCCGGTAATAACGAAGAGATATGCCACAAGAAGGAGGATGGAGAATAGTGCGAGGAGTGGATCAACCGACCATATGACGAGCAACACGAAAGGAATGGCGACAACAGACAGGGGAGCGCTGATAAAGTTTGTTAGAACGAAAGAAGAAACAACACCTGAGTCAGTGAAAATCCTTTGCGTCGTATAGGCTGAGTCGGTTGTTCGGTTCGTCAGAAAATTAACTCGCTCAAAGCGCAAGACGGTTTCCCTGAGTAGGTCAAAAGAAAGCTTTGTGGATATACGGATAGATAACGTTCCTGCAAAATATGAAAATAAGGCAGAAAAGACCCCTATTGAAGCTACGAAGAGCGCAAAAAGCACAGCATCCTTCTCGCTGCGATTGGCAAGAAGGAAATCTAAGAACTTTCCGTTCACATATGGTGCGGCATAGGAAAGGGCGATTCCAATCGTCGTGATGGCAATGAACGTGAAAGCACCCTTTGTTTTACTAAACTTCGATAAGACGTACCGAATCAAGAATGGCCCCAATCTATCAGGTATGAAATACCAACTGATGACACCTTACACCGCGGTTCGGTGGAAACGAAGCGGCGACTAATCGGCACGAGCGCTTCCATAGAGAGTCTTTGCGAGCTGGATCCTCATAGAAACGGGAATTTTATGTTCGATCAATAGGCCGCGCACGGCAGTCGGACGGCTGAAAAATAAAACAGCCGTCCGACTAAAGCTGTAAATTTTTTCATTGTTTGTTGGGCATGCGCCTGAAGTTTCATGCAATAGGAAATCCATTATGACCATGGTCGAAATGTGAACACTACGATCGTTAGCAAGGAGACGCCAAGACCGGCAAAGATTATGATGAGCGGCAGAATGAAAGCCGCCGATGCCGATAATGGGATTTGGGACGCAAAGGCAATGATGCCCGCGAGAACGAGACCGGCTCCCGTCAACGCTATTCCGAGTCCGACCAATCTGGCAACAAGAGGAATCTTCTCGCTTGGAATATGAGCGATATGGTAACTGTGAATCAGGCCGGGATTGCCGGTCTTTACCATTAACACCCCGACAACGAGAAAGCAGATTCCTCCTACCATGCCGCCAATGGATGATCTTAGCGCTTCAGGACTCATTGCTCGTCTTGGCCACCTTGCTCGCTGAGGGGAAGTGCTGCGGCAAAAGTGATGAGGACCAGTTCATAGGCTCCAACTGCGGTGACTCCGACCGCCACATTTGCTCCCCACACGATGTAATACATGTCGAACCAAGTTTCCGTTCCAAGAGTCGATGCTCTGGTCGGATTCATGTTGTCTACTACGGGCTTCTCGTACATTTAACCCAACATCTCCTTCAACGATGAGTTCAACAGTTCATCCGCGGTATCATCAATCAGGTCAACGTGTAGATCACCTCCCATATCTATATCGCAAATTGTGTCGGACATACGCTCCATGTCGTCAATGGTCCACATGTGGTTACAGAGGTCTTGAACCAGTTTTGTGGACCAAATTGAGCTAAGTCCGTTGTTCCAGTAATCCTCAAGAGGGTGGTTTCTGATGTTGCCAACCACTAACGGGATATACGGAGAAACGACGATGTCGCCGTTTGCGTGCACTGAAACCTGATCTAATAGATATCGGTTATCAGAGAAGCGAATTAGATGGTCGACGGGGTCGCCCCATTGCGGTCGGACATTCGGGTGCTTCCGAAGGAAGTCGTCCTCTTGAATGGCGTGAATCAACGTACGGTATTGGGAATAGTCCGGTCTAATAAATGTGTTCTTTCGCGCACGGCCCAAAACCATGAGGGGTTGGACACGTAGTTCGATAAAGTCACCCGGCGTCCTCTTCGGCCTGTTAGATTTGGTGAAAATCTCATCTAATAGTGAGATGACATCGGGAAACTGTTCGGTGTTGAACGACGTGGGCGTAAATGCGATAGCAAGGTGCAAATCGGAATGGTTGAGTACGGTGGCAACTGCTTCTTCGACGATTTCGAAGGCTCCCTCATGTCCCCTCAGCCTATCGTGAGCTGACCCAATGCCGTCTAGGCTAAATTGGATGCTTTTGAGTCCGGAATCTTCTAAATCTCGGAGAAGGGATTCCGTGAGGAGAAGCCCGTTGGTTACCAGGCTCGCTGCAACATTCCCATCTCGCAATATGGGAAGGCAGCGCAAGATATCTTTACTGCGCAACAAGGTTTCTCCTCCACAGAAACACATGCTGTAAAGCGACATGTCTGCCATTTCCTTTGCGAAAACAAAAAGTTCATCTGAGGTCAACTCGTCGTGCATGACCTCATTCTCGCCGCTGCTGTTATAGCAGTGCAGACATCTCAAGTTGCACTTGTTTGTTATGTCAAGGGCGACGTGATGTGGCGCTCTGAGAACGTTGGTGTACTTGTTTTCCGAAACTCGTCCCATGGTTCCTCTTAACAGACTTCTGAAAAACAGTATACATTCATGCAGTCGCCGTCGCTGCACTCACCTGGAAAAGTGCCAGCGCAAGTGAATTCTGGCTCATTGATAAGATTTCGAATTCCTTCGTTTGATGCAATTTCCTTACTGGTTAGGTTCAGGTGGAAAAAATTGGGAACATCGCAAAATTCTTGACGATAGAAGCTGGCCGCAGCGGCAATACATTGAACGGCGATGCTTGCGGGGCACAAAAGAAGACAGATGTCTGCGTATCTGAGTAAGGGATTGCTGGAGGGGGCGAGGCCGAGTAGACCGGTTGGTCTCCCTGACTCATATACAATGAAAAATTCCTTGCTCAGATTGAACAATCCGTTTCGCACCTCTAGCGGTCGTTCATACTGCTCGACGGCAAGAGGCCAACCGTAGACAATTGTGGGACTTTCTGGTTCTGATGAGCTCGCCTGGCTTGCCAGGGAGCAAATCAGGCGAATATCGTTTTCTTGGGCAAGCCGTATATGGGCCCATTGTCCACGCAAATCTCATCGGCAATGGGTGTGCCATTTTCGGTCGGAGTTTTGACCCATCCTATTAGTCTCGATACGCTGAAACCTCTCATTGCCGAGGCTAAGTCAGATTTGAGCATGTCCGGATTGGCGTCTGGAAACTTGTCGCACATCCGATTAAGGATTGTTTCGACGGTGTTTTTACCATCGCACAGAGAGACGATGTAGCTCCCGCTTCCGTTCAACATGATATAGTTCAGCTCATCGCGTCCGGTTAGAACAGAGCGGTACCCGTTCTTTTCCTCTCTTGAGTATGGGAGAGAAATCGATTTCGGGATAAATCCCCTTATTTCGTCAAAGCTCCATTCCATAATTAATCCCTCCTTGTGTCTGTTTGAATATGAGCCGATTTTAGGCTCTTCGGTAGTTTCTGTGGGCGAGACATCAATTTTTCCGCAGGTGGATGCAAAAAAGTTCCGCATATAAGGGAAACGGCCCCGAGAGGGGGCCGTTTCCGCGCCGGGCAGGGTAGGATTTCGCTTGCTACATCAACCTACCGGAAAGGCCCTGACGCATGAACAGGATACTAAGCCGCGCGCTCGCGCTGGTCCACACCGTGATCGAGTACGCCAGCATCGACGGCGGCAGGATAATCGTCGGCGTCAGGCCGTAGACCAGTTTCGGGCTGCGGTGCCCCGTCTGCGGGAGGGCAGCGAATGCTACGACAGGTCGCCAAGGCCGCGGCTGTGGCGCGCGATGGACCTGGCGAGGTCGACCTCTCCGCGCTCGGGCTGCACGAGATGGCGGCGTCCCTGCCCGACTACGTGAGGATGGTCGCCGCGGGCGAGCGGGGCTTCGCCTCCGCCCTCGAGGAGATGACGCGCGCCGAGGTCGCCGCCCGGGAGGTCAGGATAACCAACCAGCGCATACGGTCGTCCGGGTTCCCCTACGTCAAGGGCCTGGCCGACTTCGACTGGGACTTCCAGCCGTCGGTCCCGCGCGCCGAGATCGAGGAGCTCGCGACCCTCAGGTTCGTCGAGCGGGCCGAGAACGTCCTGTTCGTGGGGAGCCCCGGCGTGGGCAAGACGCACCTCGCCGTCGCGCTGGGCATCGAGGCGGTCAGGGCGGGGCGCGAGGTCAGGTTCGTGGACTGCGCCCGGCTCGTGGAGGACCTCGAGGACGCCTCGGCCCGCGGCATCCTAAAGAAGAGGCTCAAGCACTACGCCCACTCGAGGCTGCTCATCATCGACGAGCTCGGCTACCTCGACGTCGGCAGCGCGGGCGCGGACCTGCTTTTCCAGCTGATATCGACGCGCTACGAGCAGCGCTCGACGATCATCACCACCAACGTGGGGATCAGCGGCTGGGGCCGGGTGTTCGGGGACGACGTGGCGGCGAGCGCGATCGCGGACCGGGTGTGCCACCACTGCCACCACTGCCACCACTGCCACCTGGTCAAGATAGCCGGCAGGTCCTACAGGCTGAAGGACCTGCCGAGGGAGGGACCCGTCAAGGCGTGACCGGAATCGGTGAAAATACGTTAGCGCAAGCGGTGAAGCCGCCTTTGCGCGAACGGCGCGTTTGATTAGTGAAACTGGTGAAAATTAGATTGACGCTAACAGGGGCGTGCCCGTCGCGGCGTTTCACGGGGATGTCTCGCGCCATCCCCGGACCCCTTCGCGCCAAAGGGACGAGTCCCCTTGGAACCCCGGGCCGCCGCCGGCGGGCCGTGAACGGCGGGACAATCACTCGGCTTCAACTCGCGATCGCCCCGCCGGCTCTCGCTCCGGCTCCGTTCGATGGCTCCCCTGGGTCGCCATCACTGCGCCTCCGCTCACCTGTCCCGTTGCACTCCGGTCGATTCGGCCTACGCTTCTCGGGGCATGCAAGATATGTATTCCGTGCAACGGAATATCTTGCCCGGCCGAAGCCGGGATGTGCGAACCGCTCCAAAGTCGCTCCCGCAGAACCGTGCAACAGGCTTACCGGCTGTTGCACGGACCTCAGATATGAAAGTCAGTCCCGGCCTCTTTCGTCATCCACACCCTCGCGAGCCAGCTCCCACGCGGCCCGTATGGCAAGGTCGATTCCCCTTGCCGTGAACCTCATAATCCGCCCGGTCGAGCGGTTGACGGCGTAGCCGAGCCTCGCGCCGTTGATCTTCCTCGTCTTGCCGAGGGACTCCGAGTGATAGCGGTATTGCAGCGCCCCCCGCTTGGATCGGGCGATCTCGATCCCATCCGATTCCAACCGCCTTGCAAACTCTCCGAAGCGGTCGGGGCAGCTCTTGAGCCTCCCGACCTCCTCTGCCCTCTGGGCGACAATCGCTCGGACCCTTGCGTTCTCGGATTTGTCGGATCTCCCCTTCTTTGCCATCTCGCGCTCCTCGCGACCGGGCTGGCGCGCGTGCACCTTCGAGTTCGAGAGGCCCCTTTCGAGCTGGCTCAGGCCGTACTTCGTATCGAGCTCCTTCACCGTTCTCACGCGGGATTTCGCCGCCGCCCTCGCCGGCCCGTCGTTCAGACGCCGCCCAGTCTCGAGGTCCGTCCTATTGATGGCGAGGTGAGCGGCGAATCGGGCCGATCCATCCGACCTGCACCTCTCCTCATGCAGCACAATCACGATCTCCTGGTTGGGATAGCGCTTGGCGATGTAGTCCCTCGCGTACTCCATGCAACGCGAGGGCGTCATCGGCCCGCCGTTGCAGGAGCACTCGTCCGGGTTGAAGCCGATCACCTGATGCTGCATGTACGTGCACCTTGCGCCCTGCTTCCCGGGCCGGTTGTGCCCGGCCGCCTCCCGGGTGGCGTCCATTTCCTCGAACCATCGATCCTCATCGATGATGTGCTGGGTATCGTGGTCCAGGACTTTCTCCCTGTCCCAATCGAAATACCGCTTGAGGTTTTGGAGGTGCTCCCCGCTCATGACGCTCGCCTGCTTGATTGCGGTCATTTTCCAACTCCCTTCAAAAACCGCCGTCAGTCGACGAAGAGGCCGGACCATCCGTCGGCAACAGGCGGCTCCGCGGCCTCTTCCTCGAATTCGGGAGTCCAGAGATCGACGCCGTCCTCCCGACCCATTTGCCTTGATATCAGCCTGGCCTGGTATTCCATCCTCTTGGCCGCCTCGTGCTCGCGCGTCCCCAGATCGAAGTGCTCCTTCGTCGGCATCCGCGTGCAATCGCAGACAGGGGCCCGGAAGCACCCCGCATGTTCCCTGCCCACGCCGTTCTCCGCGGTCTTCACCACGATGACGCCGTCCTTGTCGGGGGACATCTCCGTCCACTCCCAAGGATGAATCAGGTCGTCGGCGTGCTCGCTGTAGGATGTCGACCCCGTACCGCCCGAAGGCCCCCTGCTCGAGCTGGTTCCCATGGTGTGCCGCGTCGTCTTCCCGACTAGCTCGGTGAAATACTGGCGGTCCTCGGCCTCGCCCAGTTTCATGGCGACCTTGACGCCGCAGTTTGCCAGGATCTTCTTCCGTCCGTCGCGCTCGCCGTACTTGTTCAGCTGAGAGATGTTCTGGACTGCGCCCATCCAGAACAGGTCGTACGAGCGCCCAAGGCTGAGAAGGCTAGGCAGGCACTCGACCTTCGGCAGGTTCCCCCATTCGTCGCCGAGGATGGACACCGGCCGCGGCAGCTTTCCACCAGCTGCGTCCGCGATGGAATACACGGCAGCGTAGAGCTGCTCGAACAGGACCGCCGCGATCGCGTTGTAGGGGGAGCCCTCGTCCATCACGTGGAGGAACAGCGCGGTCTTCTCGCTCAGGATTCTACTCGGATCGATATCATCGCCCGAGACCATTCGCGCAATCGGCGCCGAAGCGTAGATCCTCAGGTTGACCTTTAGCGTGGAAACGATGCTCCTCAGCTCGTTGCCGCCGCTCGAGATGAACTGTGAGGCACGCGAGCGGGCCGGATGCCCCTGCGGCAGGGAACGGAACAGGCCCTTCAGCGGCTCACACGGATCCTCGCCGGCCCCCTCCGTCCCCAGGCACATGATGTGGTAGACCGTCGCGAGGTGCTTGCAGCCCCGCGGGCAGCCCTCGTCCAGCACGACCAGAAGGATCGTCGCGGCGAGCAGCGACCGCGCGGATTCCGTCCAGTGGCTCGCCTTCGCATCGCCCTCCCCGGCGATGAGCGTACGGGCGACGGCATCCGCGGCCTGCTCAGCCCCCGGCAGATTCCCCCCGTTCGCGAGCCTATCGACCATTTCCAGTGGATTGAACGTGTCGCTCTTCTCGGGATGCTGGGCGTCCAGCAGAAGCACCCGGTACCCGCGACGCTCCAGCTCGTCGCCCGTCAACTCGATGAGCTCACTCTTCACATCGGACACGATAATGGTCTGCGGCCTCGATTCCCCGTCATCCGCCCCATACGTCAGCAGATCAATTGTCGGGATCAGCAGCGATCTTGATTTTCCGGCACCCGTTGAGCCGTCGAGGAACATGTGCCGCCTCGGTTCGAACAGATACTTGGAGCCGAACAGCGTCTTCTCAAACCCGTACACGAATCCTCTGCTTTTCGGCTGTCCGTGCCCGTCCCAAATCTCCGAGCCCCGGATGGTCTCCGGCCCCGTTTTCACCCGCGCCTCCCCAAGTACACCTCCGTCGGCGGCTCGCTCCTTCGAGGAAGCCGATAGCTGCATGAGCACGAATACCGACAGGAACAGCGCGAACGAGGCGAGACAGCCAGGGACGCAATGAGGCCCCACGTTAATCCACCACCAAATGGTGTTATCCACGCTCAGGGTGAATCCGATCGAGCTCAGCTCGATTGGAAATCCGAGGATCATGCAATCGAGGGGAATGGCGATAAGTGGCGCAAACCCCGCGGTAAGCAGCGCTGCGAAAACCAGCGCCATGACCAGCTTCTCCTTCACGAGAACCACCTACTCTCTCGCACGGGCGAGTAGGTCGTTGACCCAGCCCACCGCCGTCGAGACGATTGATGTCGCCCGGTTGAGATTATTGAGGACGACCGGATCGGACCCGTAGGTGTTGAGGGCGCGGACCGCCTGGTTGAGGTTCGTGCCGATCTTCTTCAACTCAGTCCTGATACCGGCAAGTTCCCCCGCGTCGGCGACCCTGACCGGCTTCTCGCCGCAGAGCAGGGCGGCATCGCGCATGAAGGAGGACGCCGGCATGTTCATGGCCGCCGCCTTCTCCTCGATAGCCTTACGCTGCGACTCACTCATCCGTACGTTGATATGCGTATTCATGGAAGTCATAACCATCCAATCCGAGCGGGGCCGACGCATCGGCCCCGCCCCTTTTATTAAGTTGAAATTGTTTGGAGCATCTGACCGATGCGCCCAATCCTCACCCTCGCCCAGACATCGAAGGGGACTCCCGGCAAGCTGCCGAGATATATACGGTATGGTCGCCATTGTTCTCTATAGATATCGAGAGCATCGAGCAGGCGCTTCCATTCCCAAATGAGCTCATCGGCCGAGAGCAGAGGAAGATCCCTGTTCTCGGCGCGCGCGAGCTCATCGGACGACAAGCATGGATTGGGAGCCCGGTATCCACCAATGTAGGGTCCGGGCTCCATAATTAGCCGATTTCGGTAAACATCGCTGCTGGTGCGTTGAACTCAAACTCGACAATACCGCAGGAACCGTAACGGTTCTTTGTGATTGAAGCAATGACGGGCCGTTTTTTAAGCAACATATTGGCATTACGCTCTTCGCTATCTCATCAATTAACCGCGTTAATTACGACAAGCAGACCACCGG
>DXLV01000050.1:0-8315 GCA_019414545.1 Collinsella sp.
TGCCACGGGCGAGCGCGAGGACGTGGCGATTGACGAGGTCGTCGCTAAGGTCGCCGAACTTGTGAAGGCGGCCCGCCGTTAATCGACGTTTCTGCTATTAGATGTAATTGCGGGACTGCTCCGTATCTCTCTTAGGAAGAGATGCGGAGCAGTCTATTTTGTTGCGTGAATAAACTCGATGGGTAAAGGAAAACCGCACAGCCCATAAGAGTTGCGGGGTTTTCTTGTGCCTCCGATGCGAAATAAATCGCTCAGATATTACTGATAATCGACGACGTCGATCCAGTTCTTCAGGAACTCATCGTTCACGTTGCGCTTACGAGCGAGCTCGGAAGCGGCGACGATGCTCGTCCACTGACGCACGACCTGCATGGGCATGTCGGCGCGGTCGCAGTAGAGCTCCAGGTAGGCCTCAGCCTGGTCCTTGCTGTTGAGGGCGAAGAGCAGGTAGGTGGTGGCAACGTCGGCAGCAGGGGAGCCCTGGGTGGCGTGTGCCCAGTCGCACACATAGAGCTGGCCGTCGTCGCCGACGATGACGTTGGAGGGGTTGAAGTCGCCGTGGCAGACCTTGAACTCCTTGGTCATGCCGTCCAGACGCTCCTGAAGGTTGTAGCGCGTGGTGGCATTGAGCTGATCAAGGCTGTCGATCATGCGGGCGAACTTGTCGCGCTGACGGTTGAGCAGCGGGGAGGTGTAGCCGTGGATCTCGATCTGGAGGTCGACGAACATCTCGAGATACTCACCAAAGCGCTGGGGCTCGGCAGTCATCTTCTCGGCAAGGGTGGTGCCCGGAACCTTCTCGGTCACGAGCGCCCAGCCGTTGGCGTTCTCGAGCTGGGAAACCTCGAGAGCCTTGGGGCTGCGGATGCCGCACTCATTGATGCGGGCAAGATTCAAAGCCTCGTTGAACACGTCGGAGACAGGCTTGGTCTCGTTAAAGACCTTGACGATCTTGTCGCCCAGGTCGTAAACGACCTTGTTGCCACGGCGGACGAGCTCGGTCTTGGAATCGGGTAGCAGCATGGTTGCATCCTTTCAACGATGCGATAGAAGCGACGGCGGGGGTGTGTGAAACACCCGTGCACCCCCGCCGTTAAAAACCGTGCTAAAACTAGCAGACGGCGTAATCCTGAGGCTCGCGGCCGTAGTAGGCGTCCAGGTAGAGCTCCTTGATCTCGCTCATGAGCGGGTAGCGAGGGTTGGCGCCGGTGCACTGGTCGTTGAATGCCTGCTCGGTCATCTCGTCGAGGGTGTCGAGGAAGTACTGCTCGTCAACACCGTAGTCGGCGATGGTCTTCTTGACGCCGATGAAGTCCTTGAGCTCCTCGAGCTTCGTGATGAAGTTCTCGAAGACCTCCTTGTCGTCCTTGCCCTCGATGCCGCAGTACTTGGCCATCTCGGCGTAGTTGTGCAGCGCGTTGGGATAAGGATACTGGGAGAACGTGCCCATCTTGACGGGAGCCTCGGCGGCGTTGTAGCGCATGACGCGGGTCAGGATGACGGCGTTGGCGATGCCGTGGGGCAGGTGATGGAAAGCGCCGAGCTTGTGGGCCATGGAGTGGTTGAGGCCCAGGAAGGCGTTGGCGAAGGCCATACCGGCCATGCAGGAGGCGTTGTGCATCTCCTCGCGGGCGTGCGGGTCCTTAGCGCCGTTCGTGAAGCTGGAGGGCAGGTTCTCAAAGACGAGCTTGGCAGCGCGCTCGGAGAGGCCCTTGGTGTAGTCGGAAGCCATGATGGAGACGTAGGACTCGATGGCGTGGGTCATGACGTCGATGCCGGAGGCAGCGGTCAGGCCGCGCGGGGCGGTCATGCAGTTGTCGGCGTCGACGATAGCCATGTTGGGGAGCAGCGCGTAGTCGGCGAGCGGCCACTTGATGCCGGTCTCCTTGTCGGTAATGATGGCGAACGGCGTGCACTCGGAGCCGGTACCCGAAGAGGTCGGGACGGCGACGAAGTAGGCCTTCTTGCCCATCTCGGGGAAGGTGAAGATACGCTTGCGGATGTCCATGAAGTCCATGGCCATGTCCTCAAACTTGCACTCGGGGTGCTCGTACATCATCCACATGATCTTGCCGGCGTCCATAGCTGAGCCACCGCCGACGGCGATGATGACGTCCGGCTCAAAGAGAGCCATCTGCTTGGCGCCGCGACGTGCGCACTGCAGCGACGGATCGGGCTCGACGTCGTAGAAGCAGTCGTGGGCGATGCCCATCTCGTCGAGCTTGGCCTCGATGGCGCGGGTGTTGCCATTCTTGAAGAGGAACTGGTCGGTAACGATGAAGGCGCGCTTCTTGCCCATGACGTTGCCCAGCTCGTCGAGGGCGACGGGCGTGGAACCCTTCTTGAAGTAGACCTTCTCGGGAGCGCGGAACCACAGCATGTTCTCACGGCGCTCGGCCACAGTCTTAACGTTGATCAAGTGCTTCACCCCAACGTTCTCGGAGACGGAGTTGCCGCCCCAGGAGCCGCAGCCCAGGGTCAGAGACGGCTTCATGCCAAAGTTGTACAGGTCACCGATGCCACCGTGCGAGGACGGGGTGTTGATGACGATGCGGCAGGCCTTCATGACGTGCTCGAACAGGCTGATCTTCTCGGCCTGGGCGGGGTGCACGTACAGAGAGGCGGTGTGGCCCGGGCCACCGGCGAGCACCAGGTGCTCGGCCTTGTCGACGGCCTCCTGGAAGTCCTTGGCGTGGTACATGGCCAGGACCGGGGAGAGCTTCTCGTGGGAGAACTCCTCCTTGGCGGGGTCGGTGGAGGTGACCTCGGCGATCAGGATCTTAGTCTTGGCGGGAACCTCGATGCCGGCGAGCTCGGCGATCTTGGCGGCAGCCATGCCGGGGATGCGGTGATCGAGGGCGCCGTTCTTGAACATGGCGGCACGCAGGGCCTCCATCTCGGCACCCTGCTTGACGAAGTAGCAGCCGCGCTTCTGGAACTCGGCCTTAACCTGGTCATAGATGGTGTCGATGACGGTCACGGACTGCTCGGAAGCGCAGATCATGCCGTTGTCGAAGGTCTTGGAGTGGATGATGGAGTTGACTGCGAGCAGAACGTCGGCGGTGTCGTCGATGACGACCGGGGTGTTACCGGCGCCAACGCCCAGGGCGGGCTTGCCCGAGGAGTAGGCGGCCTTGACCATGCCCGGGCCACCGGTTGCGAGGATGATATCGACGTCGCGCATGACCATGTTGGTCAGCTCGATGGAGGGGACATCGACCCAGCCGATGATACCCTCGGGGGCGCCGGCCTTGACGGCGGCGTCAAGCACGAGCTTGGCGGCGGCGATGGTGCACTTGGCGGCTGCCGGGTGCGGGGAGATGATGATGGCGTTGCGGGTCTTCAGGCTGATCAGCGTCTTGAAGATCGCGGTGGAGGTGGGGTTGGTCGTCGGGATGACGGCGCCCACGATGCCGATGGGCTCGGCGATCTTGGTGATGCCGTAAGCCTCGTCGCGCTCCAGGACACCACAGGTCTTGGTGTTCTTGTAAGCGTTGTAGATGTACTCTGCGGCGTAGTGGTTCTTGATGACCTTGTCCTCAAGAACGCCGCGGCCGGTCTCCTCGATGGCCATCTTCGCCAACGGGATACGAGCCTTGTTGGCGGCCATGGCGGCCTCATAGAAGATCTTGTCGACCTGCTCCTGCGTGTACGTAGCAAAAAGCGCCTGGGCCTCTCGCATCTGAGCGAGCTTAGCCTCAAGCGCCTCTACGTTGTCCACAATTGCGGGAGTAGTGTTTTCCGGTGACTTTTTCACCATTTGTGTCTCCTTGCGATCGGAGATTTACCCTACGCCTTGCATGATAGCAAGAAATAATTCGGTAAACGGTAAGATTCCCGTAAAAGGCATACTAAAACGTTTCAATCAAATGAAACGTTTCAACTATATCCATCAGTCCAATGCATCGCCTCGCTCATTGGGGACAGACTTATATGAGTATTTCAATGGGAAAACGGGGAGAACGGGGCACCTGTTTGACAATCGCTATTCGCGGGTCGCGGTCGAGTCGGACACGCAGGCGGTCCAGTTGCTCGATTATATCCATCTCAATCCTGTGAAAGGCGCGCTCGACTCGCTCGATGCGTACCGCTGGTCAAGCTTCAAGGCATATCAGCTGGGCTATGATTCCTTTGACATCTGCAAACACTCATCTAAGTCTGTCCCCAATGAGTGCAAAAAGGCGCCCTCCGTGGGGGAGGACGCCTTTGGTAAGTTCTATATGAACGCGAGGTCTTTGACCCGGAGAGTCCGAGGTACTTGTTGGTAAGACCTTATTTAGGAGCGCGCAACCTTGCCGGACTTGAGGCAGGTGGAGCAAACGTTCATCTTGCGACGGTGACCATCGACGACGACGTAAACGCGCTGGATGTTGGGGCGGAACTTACGGTTGGTGACGCGGTGAGAGTGGCTGATGGAGCGACCGGCAACGGGGTGCTTACCGCAAACTTCGCAAACTTTGGACATAACTGACCCTCCTTGGGCGACAAACGAACATGTCGCGTTAACAAACAAGCCTGAACTATAGCACAGAAGCAGCTCCCTGTGCGTAATCTACACAGAAATATTCCTCTTTTGGCGATAGTGCTCACGCCACGGCCCTGGACGTAGATCCGATTTGCGTGCAGCAGAGGGGATTATGCCAGCTCGTGCGTGCGTTTTCAAGCTCGTCCCACAAATATATATAGGTTTATGGAGCATTGGGCTCCGTTTACGGATTGTTCTGTATTTATGCTCGCAATTAAGCTCGAGGTTGGCTACACTATCCCTTGACCATTAAAGGGGTACGAGATACCCACATGGAATTACATAGCTGCCAAAGAGCAGCCCTTCCTGTGGGTGTCTGGTCCGCTTTAAGCGGTCGGGCATCTATTTTTTTGACTGTGTCAGCAGTCAAGACATGTGAGGAAGGAGATCGATGGGCACGACTTCCCCCAAGGCGGTCATCATGGACGAGACCGCCGTCAATCGAGCGATGACCCGCATCGCGCACGAGATCCTCGAGCGCAACGAGGGCTGTGAAGACCTCGCTCTGGTCGGCATCGTCACGCGCGGCGACCTTCTGGCAAAGAAGCTCGCCGAGGAGATCAAGGAGATCGAGGGCGTCGACGTTCCGCTCGGCAGCCTGGACATCAGCTTCTACCGCGATGACTATGCGACCAATTTCGCTCCCGCGATCCACGCTACCAACATTCCCTTCAGCGTCGACGGCAAGCGCGTCGTGCTGGTGGACGACATCCTGTATACGGGCCGTACTATCCGCGCCGCTCTGGACGCCGTCATGGACCTGGGCCGTCCGAGCCGCATCGAGCTGGCAGTTCTCGTTGACCGCGGTCACCGTGAGCTCCCCATCTCGCCGGACTTTGTCGGCAAGAACGTTCCCTCGTCGCATGAGGAGAACGTGCACCTATATATGAAGGAAGTCGACGGCCACACCGCCGTCGAGATTAACGACGTCGCGCCGGGTTCCCACGTGGGCTCCGCGCCGCTGGGAGGTGAGTAGTACCGTGGCGTTCAACCATAAGCACCTGATCGACATTACCGAGTACTCCGAAGAGGACATCAAGCTCATCCTCGAGACCGCCAAGGCGTTCTCTGAGGTCAACGAGCGTGCGATCAAGAAGGTCCCCACGCTCAAGGGCAAGACCATCGTCAACATGTTCAACGAGCCCTCGACGCGCACCCGCAGCTCCTTCGAGCTCGCCGAGAAGCGCCTTTCGGCCGACAGCCTCAACTTTGGCGGCTCCTCGACCTCCACGGTCAAGGGCGAGAGCCTCGTCGACACCGTCGAGACCCTCAACGCCTACAAGATTGATTGCATCGTCGTTCGCGATAAGCACGCCGGTGCTCCCTACATCGTCACGCAGAACTCGCCCGCGAGCGTCATCTGCGCCGGCGACGGCAAGCACAACCACCCCACGCAGGCCCTGCTCGACCTGTACACCATCTGGGAGCACAAGGGTGACTTCCACGGTCTGAAGGTCGCCGTCGTCGGCGATATCGCGCACTCCCGCGTGTGCGGCTCGCTGATCCCCGCACTTAAGATCATGGGCTGCGAGACCTACGCCGTCGCCCCCGGCACGCTGCTGCCGCCGGCGCCCGAGGTCCTGGGCTGCGACCACGTGACGAGCGACCTCGATTCCGTCCTGCCCGAGCTGGACGTCGTCTACATGTTGCGCGTGCAGCAGGAGCGCCTCGAGGGCGCACCGTTCCCCACGATTCGTGAGTACCACAAGCTCTTCGGTCTGACCAAGGACCGCGAGAAGCTCATGAAGCCCGATGCGATTATCTGCCACCCGGGCCCCATCAACCGCGGCGTTGAGTTCGACTCCTATATGGCCGACCACCCGCAACGCTCCGTCATCCTGGAGCAGGTCTACGCCGGTATCTGCGTGCGTATGGCTATCCTGTATCTGCTGCTTGGAGGTGCCGATAATGGCCTTGCTTCTTAAGAATGCCCACGTCGTCGACCCGTCCGTCGAGCTTGACGGTGTCGTTGACGTCCTGATTGACGGCGATAAGATCGCCGAGGTCGGCGAGAATCTCGCCGTCGAGGGAGCCGAGGTCCGCGACCTTTCCGGCAAGTACCTCGTCCCCGGCCTGGTGGATATGCACGTTCACCTTCGCGAGCCTGGCTACGAGGTCAAAGAGGACATCGAGAGCGGCACCCGCGCTGCTGCCAAGGGCGGCTTCACCGGCGTGTGCGCCATGCCCAACACCGATCCCGTCACCGATAACGGCACCGTCGTGGAGTTCGTCAAGTCCCGCGCTGCCGAGGTCGGCCACTGCCGCGTCTATCCGTCGGGCGCCATGACCCGCGGTCTTAAGGGCGAGGCCATGTCCGAGATGGGCGATATGGTCGCCCACGGCGCCGTCGCCTTCACCGATGACGGTCGCGGCGTGCAGGGTGCGGGCATGCTCCGTCGCTGCATGGACTACGGCAAGATGTTCGGCAAGGTCTTTATGAGCCACTGCCAGGACGAGGATCTGGTCGGCCACGGCCAGATCAACGAGGGCAAGGTCTCGACCCGTCTGGCCCTCGAGGGTTGGCCGGCCGCCGGCGAGGAGCTTCAGATTGCCCGCGACATCGAGATTGCCAAGCTGACCGGTGCCAAGCTGCACATCCAGCACATCTCCACCGCTCATGGCCTGGAGCTCGTGCGTGCCGGTAAGGCTGCCGGTGTCCAGGTGACCTGCGAGGCCACCCCGCACCACATGTTCCTGACCGAGAACGACCTGGACGAGACCTACAACACCTCGCTCAAGGTCAATCCGCCGCTGCGCACCGACGAGGATGCCGAGGCCATCCGTCAGGGTGTCATCGACGGTACCGTCGACGCTATCGTTACCGACCACGCTCCCCACACCCCGTGGGAGAAGGCCCGCGAGTTCGAGCTCGCGCCCTTTGGAATGATTGGCCTCGAGACTTCGCTGTCGCTCGTGCTCACTGAGCTGGTCAACACGGGCAAGATGAGCGTGAGCCGCATGGTCGAGCTCATGGCCATCAAGCCGCGTGAGATTCTGGGCCTCGATCAGGTTCAGGTCAAGGCGGGCTTTGTCGCCGACCTGACCGTGTTCGACCCCTCCGCAACCTGGACGGTTGGCGAGAACGGTTACGAGTCGCGCGCCGAGAACTCCGGTTTTGCCGGCCGCACGCTCACCGGTCGTGCCACCGATGTATTTGTCGGCGGTAAACAGACGCTTGCCGACGGCTGCATCTGCTAGCATAGCCTTATCGCTTTTGTGCGCGGCGCCCTTGCGGTGCCGCGCTTTCTGTTCGCCTGAACCATGCAACCGCATGGGGGATTGGAGCGTCTATGCCCACACCTTCCACTGCACGCATGCACGACTTCGAGGTCGTCTCGAACCAGGAGATCGCCGACGGCATCTTCTCGCTCGTAATCTCGGCCCCCAAGCTTGCAAGTGCGCTCAAGCCCGGTCAGTTTGTGAACATTGCCGTGCCCGGCGATGCCTCCTCGCTGCTTCGCGTGCCCCTGAGCTTCTATCGCGCCGACGCCGAGGCCGGCACCGTCGAGCTGTGGTACGCCGTCGTGGGCGACGATACCCGCCGTTTGTCCCAGATGGGCCCTGGCTCCACCTCTAACCTGTTGGGCCCCGGTGGCCGTGGCTGGATGGTACCCGAGGGCACCAGGAAGGCACTGCTCGTCGCCGGTGGCATCGGCGTTCCGCCTGTGCTGTGTCTTGCCGGCATGCTTGCCGAGCAGGGTGTTGATGTGGACGTGTGCCTGGGCTTTGGCACCGCTTCCAAAGCCGTGGGTGTCGATGAGTTCCGTGCGCTGGGCGCCACGGTTAACGT
>DXLV01000050.1:8325-11387 GCA_019414545.1 Collinsella sp.
TTTTTGCCCCGATCCGGCAGCCGAGCTGCTTGGAGAGGGCGGCTACGACTACGTCGCCAGCTGCGGCCCCGCCGTCATGATGAAGAAGGTCGCCGCCGCTGCCGCCGAGGCCGGTGTGTACTGCGAGGTGTCGCTCGAGCGCATGATGAGCTGTGGCTTTGGCGCCTGCAACACCTGCAATGTCGAGACGGTCGACGGTATGAAGGGTGCTTGTATGTGCGGCCCCGTGTTCGATGCTTCCAAGGTGGTGGTCTTCTAGTGGGTACCGTGAACATGGCCGTCGATTTCGGCGGCGTCAAGATGCAGAACCCCATTAACACCGCAGCCGGTACCTTTGGCTACGGTTGGCAGTTCCAGAACTTCTTTGATGTTTCCCAGCTGGGCGCCATCACCACCAAGGGTTGCGCTGCCGAGCCCTGGCCCGGCAATCCCGCGCCCCGCATGGCCGAGATTCCCGGCGGTATGATCAACTCCGTGGGTCTTCAGAACCCCGGCGTGGCCGCCTTTGCCCGCGAGTCCGGTCCGTGGCTCGAACAGCTGTCCAAGGACGGTTGCCAGGTCATTTGTCAGGTTGCCGGGCACTCCGTTGATGAGTTTGTGCGCGCGCTCGAGATGTATGTCGAGCTATGCCCCTGGGCTGCCGGCTACGAGATCAACGTGAGCTGCCCCAACATCGCCGCCGGCGGTGCCGCCATGGGCTCTACGCCCGAGGGCGCCTCTTCCGTCATGGCCGCCTGCCGTAAGGTGACCGATAAGCCGCTGTTCGTCAAGATGGCGCCGGTCAACGTCGCCGAGATTGCCAAGGCTCTCGAGGCCGCGGGAGCCGATGGCCTTTCGGTCATTAACTCCATCCAAGGCATGGCCATCGATGTTCATACCCGCAAGTCCCGCGTGGCCAAGCCCAAGGGCGGCCTTTCTGGCCCGCTTTGCCACCACATCGCCGTGCGCATGGTCTGGGAGGTTGCCCAGGCCGTCGATATCCCCATCAACGGTGTCGGCGGTGTCATGACTGGCGAGGATGCGGCTGAGTTTATCCTGGCCGGCGCCACCTGCGTGTCGGTCGGCATGGCCAACTTCGTCGATCCGTGTGCTTCGCTTAAGATCGCGCATGAGCTCGAGGCCTGGGCCGAGTCCCAGGGCGTAAAGGACATCAACGAGCTGGTGGGTGCTTTCGAATGCTAGAGAATGATGCCCGCGACCGTGTTATCGTCGCCCTCGACTGCGACCGTGAGCGCGCGCTCGAGCTCGCCCACGAGCTTTCGGGCCATGCCGCCTGGCTCAAGGTCGGCATGACGCTCTATTACGCTGAGGGTCCCCAGATCGTCAAGACCTTTAAGGACCTTGGCTTTAAGGTCTTCCTCGACCTTAAGTTCCATGACATTCCGCATCAGGTGCGCGGCGCTGCCCGCTCGGCTTCGCTTGCCGGTGCCGACCTGCTTTCGGTCCACGGCCTGGGCTCGGGTGCTATGCTCGCTGCCTGCCGCGAGGGTGCCGAGGAGGCGCGTGAGGACCGCGCCAAGCTCGTCGCCATCACCGTGCTCACGAGCATGAATCAGGATGCCTTGAGCGAGATCGGCGTCGAGTCGCCCGTGGCCGAGGAGGCCGCCCGCTTGGCAAAGCTTGCTCAGGCCAATGGCATCGATGGCATCGTGTGCTCACCGATGGAGGCTCACGACATGCGTGAGCTGCTGGGTCCTGATGCCCTGATCGTGACTCCGGGTGTGCGTCCGGTGGGTGCCGCCCTTGGTGACCAGTCCCGCGTGGCGACGCCTTCCCAGGCTATCGAGCGTGGCGCAAGCCACATTGTGGTGGGCCGTCCCATCACCGGTGCCGACGATCCGGTTGCCGCCTTTGACGCCATCGTCGCCGAGCTGGTCGAAAACGTTGCGTAAAAGATTCCCCTAAGTCACCACTTTTGGGTCTCATTAGCACAAAATAGCCCCTGTGCCTGCGTAAACTTTCCCATCCTTTGTGTGGAATCGCAGGTCAGGGGCTTAACTTTGGGCGCAGTATATTGCACTTTTTGCGGGTATCGTCTAACCTATGGAGCCGCGATTAGGCATTTTGTACGTTCTACGTGCTAAAATGCCAATTATTGAATCAGATATAATCCAACTATTTGGAGGTACGAATGGCACTCCCTCAGCTTACCGACGAGCAGCGCAAGCAGGCTCTTGAGAAGGCTGCTGCCGCACGTCACGCCCGCGCTGAGCTTCGCGAGCAGATCAAGAAGGGCGAGAAGTCCCTCGAGTCCGTGCTCAACTCCGATGACCCCATCGCTTCCCGCATGAAGGTTTCCACCCTCATCGAGTCTCTCCCCGGCTATGGCAAGGCCAAGGCCGCCAAGATCATGGAGGAGCTCGGTATCTCCGCTACTCGTCGCGTCCAGGGCCTCGGCGTCCGTCAGCGCGAGCAGCTCCTCGAGCAGCTGACCAAATAAGTGAGCGCTCAGGATTCCAAGCTCTTTGTGATTTCTGGACCGTCAGGCGCAGGCAAGGGTTCGCTCGTCACTCGTGTGCGCGAGCGCCGCTCGAACCTGGGTCTGACGGTTTCGGCTACCACGCGAGCACCACGCAAAGGTGAGGTCGACGGCGTCAACTACTTTTTTCTGACGCGCGAGGAGTTCGACCGCCGCGTGGCAAACGGTGAGTTTGTTGAGTGGGCCGAGGTCCACGGTAACTGCTACGGCACGTTGGTGAGCGAGGTCACATCCAAGCTCGCCTCGGGCTCGTCTCTGATTTTGGAGATCGATGTCCAGGGCGCCCTGCAGGTGAAGGAGCGTTTCCCCGAGGCCGTGCTGATCTTTATCAAGCCGCCTTCGCTTGAGGTGCTCCGCGAGCGTCTAGTCGGTCGCGGTACCGAGACGCCCGAGACGATTGAGCTGCGTATGGCAAACGCCGCCGATGAGCTTGCCCTTGCCGACCGCTACGACGACGTCGTGGTGAATGACGATCTCGACCGCGCGACCGATGAGCTCGTTCGCGTTCTCGATATGCATGAAAGGATCTGAGGTCCGTGTCCGTTGTAAAGCCTTGCATTGACAATCTTCTGGAGAAGACCGA
>DXLV01000051.1:0-3542 GCA_019414545.1 Collinsella sp.
TTGCCGCCGTGGAAGTTAAGGTAGGGCGAGAAGATATGGCCCCACACCGCTGCCAGGCAAATGACACCGAGCATCCAGTCGCCGGGGGCTCCGGGCGCCATGATGTTCGGCGGAAATCCATAGCCCACGCTCGCGATGAACGGACGGGCGATGACAACGCAGATGGCGCCCTTAAGGCAGTCGAGCAGCAGCGTGAGCGCGGCCACCTTGGGGCCGGCTACGCGCAAGGCGTTGGTGGTGCCGATGTTGCCGGAGCCCGCCTTACGAATGTCGGTGTGGTTAAACACGCGGCCCAAGATCAGGCCAAACGGAATCGCTCCGATAAAGAACGAGACCACGGCGCAGATGGCGGTCAGCAGAATCGGATTATGCATCCTTTTGTTCCTTCTTCCTAAAGAAGAGTCGAATGGGCGTGCCGGCAAAGTCGAAGGTCGAGCGCATGCGGTTCTCCACGTAGCGCTGGTAGGTGTCGTTGACCAGGTCGCTGTGGTTGACGAAGAATGTGAACGTCGGCGGGTTGACGCCCGTCTGGGTCACGTAGTGCATGCGCAGGCGGCGCTTGCCGTCCACCACGGTATGACCGAACTCGCGCAGGTCGGTGAGGAACGCGTTGAGGCGCGAGGTGCTAATCTTCTGCAAGCGCGTCTTTTCGGCGGCGTCTACCATCGCCCAGATCTTCTCGACGCTGCGGCCGGTGAGAGCAGAGATGCGCAGGTACTGGGCCCAGGGAGCCATGACGCCCAGACGGCGGTCGATGGTCTCCATGCAGGCCTCGCGCTTGCGGTCGTCGTCGAGCAGATCCCACTTGTTGAGCAGCACAACGATGGCGCAGCCGCGCTCGATGGCAAGACCCATGACCTTCTGGTCCTGCTCGGTGACGCCCACGGAGGCGTCGACGACGAGCAGCGCCACGTCGGCGCGGTCGATGGCGCGCAGGCCGCGAACCATCGAGTAGTACTCGATGTTCTCGTACACGGTGCTCTTCTTGCGAATGCCCGCGGTGTCGACCATGCGGTAGTGCTTGCCGTTGCGCTCCACGACGGTGTCGATGGCGTCGCGCGTCGTGCCGGCAATGTTGGACACGATAGAGCGGTCGGCGCCCAGGATGCGGTTGAACAGCGAGGACTTACCGGCGTTGGGGCGGCCGATGATGGCCACGTTCAGCGCATCGGGGAACTCATCGGCGACCTCGTCCTCCTCCTCGGGCAACAGGGTCACGATATCGTCGAGCAGGTCGCCCGTGCCGTGGCCATGCAGGGCCGAGAGGGGCGTGGGCTCACCGACGCCGAGCGAATAGAACTCCCAGATGCTGTCGTTTTCGCGATCGGGGTTGTCGAGCTTGTTCACCAGTAGAAAGACCGGCTTGTCGCAGCGCTTGAGCATGCGGGCGACCGACTCGTCCTCCTCGGTGACGCCGGTGCGGCCGTCGACCACAAACAGGATGACGGCGGCTTCCTCGGCGGCGGCGAGGGCCTGGTCGCGGATGGACGTGGCAAAGACGTCATCGCTCTTGAGCGGCTCGATGCCGCCCGTGTCGACAATGGTGAACTCGCGGCCGTTCCAATCGGCCGTGTGGTATGAGCGATCGCGCGTGACGCCGCGGGACTCATGGACGATGGCGTCCGAGGTTTGGGCCAGGCGGTTAACGAGCGTGGACTTGCCCACGTTGGGGCGTCCGACGACGGCGACGATAGGTTTCATCTGCTCTCCTTTAATGGATAGGGTCAGCGGAATTAGTAGAGTCTGCGGGCACAATGCCAAGGATATGCTCCAGGGTATCGAGCAGCTCATGCGGCATGGTCGACACCACATGAACCTCGGCGCCGCGACTGGTAAGGCTTGCGAGTAAATCGTCACGATGATACTCGTCAAGCGTCATGCCGTCAGCGTTGAACATGAGCTTAGGCACAAAGAGCATAACCCCCGACAGGTCTTGGGGCAGCTGCTCCAGAATGTCACACGCGACGATGAGGCCGGTCACGTCCACGTTGCCGCCAAAGTAGCGGTTCTTAATGGCTGTGACGGAGCCCGCAAGGCCGTGCGGCGATTCCACAAAGCGCGCGACCGTATCGCGCGCGCTGGCGCCCGAGAGGCACAGGAGGCGCTGACCACGGGCGGCGATGGCCTCGCGGACGCGGGCCAGTCGCTCGGCATCGGTAGCCAGCACGTCGTCGGTCTCGTCCAGATACGAGCGGATCATGCCGATGCCGTCGTAGTACTGCGGGTAACCGTCGTAAAAGTCCGCCTCGGGAGGATCGATGCCGGCGTCCAGATAGAACTCGTCGCTCATCTGGAAGGTGTGGCGGCCAAAGCGCTCGTAGGCGCGGTCCTGGTAAGGACGGATCATGGCAATGGTCTCGCGCGCTAGCTCGGGCTTGTCGCTGTATGACCAGCTAAAGCGGTTTTGGTGCTTGGTAAAGCCGAGCGGCACGATGCCCAGGCTGGTGATCTGCTCATGTTCCTCGCAAAAGCGCAGGGTCTTTTCCAGCTCCTCGCCGTCGTTCATGCCGGGGCACAACACGATCTGCGCGTGAATCTCGATGCCGGCGGCCATGATGGCCTCGAGCACGTCCATGCCGCGCTGGGCGTTGCGGCCCATCATGCGGCGGCGGACATCGGGGCTCACGGCATGGACCGACACGTTCATGGGGCTCATGTTGCGTTGGATGACGTTTTGAACATCTTTGTCGGAGAGGTTCGTGAGCGTGACAAAGTTGCCCTGTAAAAAGCTCAGGCGATAGTCGTCGTCGCGAATGTAGAGCGTGGAGCGGCCGCCCTTGGGCAGCATCGTCATAAAGCAGAACACGCAGGCGTTGACGCAGGTACGCATGCCGTCGAAGATGGGGCCATCGAACTCAAGGCCCCAGTCCTCGCCGGGAAAACGATCGAGCTCAACGGGGGTGACGGTGCCGTCGCGCGGATCGTATACCTCCAGCTCGACGGTGTCGTCATCTGCCTCCCAGAGCCACACGATCATGTCGGTGAGCGCCTCGCCGTTGACCGTGAGCACGCGCATGCCCGGCTCGATACCCACATCCCACGCGGGCGATTCGGGACGCACGTTCTTTACGAGCGCGCCTTCACCCGGCTCGGGGTCGCGGCTGCGCCCGTAATCGGCCACCTCGGCGGCGTATGCGGGTACGGTCTGGTCCATGATTAGCGGCAAAGCTCCTTGATGCGCGTGACGGCGCGCTCGATGTGTTCTTGCGGGGTGGAGGCTCCGGCGGTGATGCCGATGTGGTGAGCGTCGGTAAACCACGCGGCCTGGAGCTCAGAAGCTTCCTCGATGTGATACGTGCGCTCGCAGGCGTCTGCGCAGATCTGCGCCAGACGGCGGGTGTTGCCGGAGTTTTTGCCGCCCACGACGACCATGCAGTCGCAGCGGTTGGCAAGTGTGGCTGCTGCCTGTTGACGCTCGCTCGTGGCGGCGCAGATGGTGTTGATCACACGCAGCTCCTGTACGCGCGGGGTGATAGCGGCCACGACCTCGGCGAGGTTCTGCGCGGTCTGGGTGGTCTGTACAACCAGGCCCACCTTGCCCT
>DXLV01000051.1:3552-11168 GCA_019414545.1 Collinsella sp.
GGCAGCACAGCTCACGACCTGTGCATCATTGCCGGCGTGGCCCAAGATGCCCTCAACCTCGGGATGGCCCGGCTCGCCTACGACTACCACGCGGTAGCCCTCGCGTACCAGGCGCTCGGCGGCCACATGGACCTTCTTCACGTAGGGACAGGTGGCGTCGACCACGGTAAGGCCGCGCTCGCGGGCAGCATCGATCACTTGCGGCACCACGCCGTGGGCGCGGATGATCACGGTGCCGGTTGCGGCGCTATCCAGGTTCTCAGCCAGGCTAACGCCTGCCTCAGCGAGCTCGCGCACCACGATAGGGTTATGGATGAGCGGACCCAAGGTATGGACCTGAGTGCACTCCCCTGCCTGCGGCGCAGCGGCCAGCGCCATATCGAGCGCACGCTGTACGCCGTAGCAAGTGCCGGCGTGGGCGGCGATCTCGATGGTAGGCGCGGTGGCTTGGTCGGACGCGGTCACGGCAGTGTTCGTCACGTTCTCGCTCATGGCTAGAACCTGCCCGGATGCTCGGCGCACAGCTCGTCTCGCATGGCGTAGACGCGGTTCATGGCCTCGGACTCAAACCAGGCCAGGCGCTCCGTACGCTTAAGCCCGGCCGGCGCGTCCGAAAGCGAGACGGCCTTGCCGGCACGAATCCAGCACTTCTTGGGACGCATGAGCTTTTTGCCCGCGGGCGTGATGTCGGACCAGCCACAGATGGCAAGTGGGTTGACGGGCGCCTTGCCCATCTGAGCGATGAGCGCAAAACCGCCATGGACCTCGGGCTTGATCTCGCGCGAGCGGATGCGCGTGCCCTCGGGAAAGATCAGGACGTCCTCGCCGCGCTGCAGCGCATGCTGGGCGGCGCGCAGGCACTTCATGTCGGCGGTGCCGCGCTCCACGGGAATGCCGCCCACGCGGCTAAAGGCCCAGCGTACGATCTTGCTCTTGGCGAACTCGGACTTAAAGATGGGGCGGATGCGGCGCCCGCCAAAGAACAGCGCCGTCTCCACGGCCAAGAGCTCGGCCATCGAGGTGTGGTTGCAGATGACCACGCTGCCGCGTCCGTCCTGGCGCTCAAACAGCAGGTCGGCGTCCTCGACCTTCCAGCGCCACATGAGCTTGGAGAAGGCCCACAGAATAGCCATGACCACCCCGACGGTGCCGCGGATGAGCGCCGGGAACTCGGCATAGGGGGCGTTGTAATAATCCTCGGGCGTCTGCTTAAACAGGCGCATGGGCTACCTCCTTTGGTTGATGAGGTCCTCGATAATGCGGACGACCTCGTCGATGGTATGGGCGGTGGAGTCAACGTGCACGGCGTCCTCGGCGGGCACGAGCGGCGCGACCTCGCGGCTGCTGTCAAGCTTGTCGCGCTGCTTAAGGGCGTCGAGAGTCTCGTCGACCTCGGCCTCGAGCTGCTCGGTAGTAAGCGGCTGGGCGTCGTTTTGGTGACGCTGCAGCACGCGGCGGCGGGCGCGCTCGCGCGGGTCAGCGGTCAGGAAGACCTTTACTTGCGCGTTGGGGAATACGACGGTACCGATGTCGCGACCCTCGGCCACGATATCGCGGTCCTCGGCGGCGCGGCGCTGGTGAATGAGCATGGCGGCGCGCACGCCTGGGTAGGCCGAGACCTTGGATACGTTGGCGTCGACCTGCGGGGTACGGATGGCGGCCGAAGCGTCCTGGCCGTCAATGGTCAGGCGCGTGTCCTCGCCGGTGCCGTTGGTAAAGCGAATCTCGATCTGCTCGGCGAGGGCGTCGATGGCCGCCTCGTCGTCCAGGTCGATGCCGCGGTCGAGCGCGGCGAACGTGACGGCGCGATACATGGCGCCCGTGTCGAGCTTGTTAAAGCCCAGCTGGCGGGCGATCTCCTTGGCGATGGTGGATTTGCCGGAACCGGCGGGGCCGTCGATGGCGACGATCATGCAATGCTTCCTTTCGATGGTTGACGTGCTGGTATGGTTCGGGGCGCTGGGGCGCGGCGGGTTGCCTAGCCTGTGTAGCGCTCGCGGTAGGTGTTGCGCTTGGGTGCGGAGCCGTGGCTGCCGTGGTGACGCGTGCGGCTGGCGGGCGTATCTTGGGGCTTGCCGCCGTTGCGCTTGGCGCTCGCCTGCTTGGGCGGGATGCCGCCGCTTTTAAGGATCTGCACCTCGCGGTCGGTGAGCTCGCGCCATGAGCCCTTGGCCACGCCCTCGAGCTCAAGGCCGGCAAAGTTGCAGCGGTGCAGGCGGATCACAGGATGGTGAATCTTGCCCAGCATGCGCTTGACCTGGTTTTTACGACCCTCGCGGATGATGACCTCCACGGCGGTGGTGCCGGGTTTGACGCCCTGGGGAGCTACGGCCTCGGCCTCGCGCGCGTTGATGACGCGGCAGATCGCCGGCTGGCACAGGCCGTCGTCGAGCTCGATGCCGCTGCGGAGTGGTTCCAAGTCGCGGTCGGACAGCCGTCCGTCCACGAGCGCCTGGTAGGTCTTGTAGACGTGCTTGCTGGGGTGCAGCAGGTCCTGCGACAGGTCGCCGTCGGTGGTAAAGAGCAAAAGGCCTGTGGTGTCGCGGTCCAGGCGACCCACCGGGAAGAGCCCCGGAAATCGGTCGCGCGGGACCAGGTCGGCCACGCAAGGGCGCTCCTGCGGGTCGCTCATGGTGGTGAGGTAGCCGGTCGGCTTGTAGAGCATCAGGTACACGGCGCCCTGGTTGAGCTTGACGGACATGCCATCGACCTCGATATGGTCGCGGTCGACGTCGACCTTGGTGCCCAGCTCGGTCGCGACCTCGCCGTTAACAGTCACGCGGCCGGCGGTCATCAGGTCCTCCGACCCGCGGCGGCTCGCCACGCCCGCGCGCGCCAAAAAGCGCTGCAGGCGCATGGTATGCGGGTAGACGGGCTGGGCGTCGGACTCGTGCGTATCCGCGTTGGGCACCGCAGCGCCGGCGCGCGTCTCCCCTACTTCGTTAGTCCTCGTCATGTAAATCCTCCGAGGTCTTGTCGACGACCAGGGTCTCCAAGTCCTCGACTGCCTCAACATCTTCAACATCGGTATCGAGCAGTTCGCGCTCTTCGTCCAGGTCATCGGCCTGCTCCTCGAGCGTGGACTGAATGCTGCGGCCGCTCAGACGCTCGCGGATAAACTGACGCGATTGCTCGTCGGGGGCAAACTGCTCCAGGTCGGGTAGGTCGCGGGTGGAGCGCAGACCGAACTTTTCCAAGAAGGCGTTGGTCGTGCCGTAAATGATGGCCTGACCGCGCTGGGGGTCGCGGCCGAGTTCGCGCACTAGGCCCTTGTCAACGAGTGACGCGATGACACCGTCGGAGTTGACGCCGCGGATGCCCTTGACAACCTCGCGCGTCACGGGCTGGTGGTATGCGATGACGGCCAGGGTTTCGAGCGCCGCCTGCGACAGCTTTTGCGTGTCCCAGCTCAGCACATAGGCCTCGACCACGTCGTGGTAGGCGGGATGCGTAAACAGGCGCCAGCCGCCGGCGACCTCGCGCAGCTGAAAGCCACGGTTGGCCTCCTCGTACTCAACCTTGAGCTCGGCGAGCAGCGATGCGCACTCGCCGGGGGCGATATCCAGTGCGCCGGCGAGCGCGGGCGCACTCACCGGGTCGCTCGACACCAGCAGCAGCGCCTCGAGGGCGCCTTTGAGGCTGTTTGCCTCCAGCGTGGAAAGGATTGACATGGTTGCGGCTCCTATTCGGTGAGCTCGGGGCCCTCGCCGGGCACGTATGCCTCGGCGCCCTCGACTCGGTTGATGCAGATGGTTCCAAAGATCTCGTTCTGGCTCAGCGTGAGCGAACCGCGCTTGGCGAGCTCGAGCATGGCCAGGAAGGTGACGACGAGCTGCTCGGTGGTGGCGTCGCCGTCCAACAGCTCGCGGAAGGTGCAGGTCTGGTGCGCCATGGTAAAGCGGTCGACTGAGGCCACGGTCAGGTCGAGCGGCACGCGATGCGGCGCTACATGCTCGGCCTCCAGCAGGAAGGTCTGGCGCTTGCCGTCCAGGTCGGCGCAGATGACGGCGAGGCCGCGCAGGGTGATGCCGGCCAGGTAGTCGGGCATGAGCCCCAGGAACTCGGGGTCAGGGCCGGCTACACGCGGATGCATGCGGCTCTCGGCCTGCATCCGCGCGCCAAGGGCCGCCGCCGCGCCCTTAAACTGCTTGTAGGCGATCAGGCGCTGGATCAGGACCTCGCGCAGGGCGTCCCCGTCGAGCGCGCTAAGTTCTTCGAGGTCATCGTCGATCTCGTCATCGTCATCGGCTTTGCGCGGGGCCTCTTGCGGCACCAGAGAGGCGGCCTTGATGTCCAAAAGGGTTGCTGCGACCAGTAAAAAATCGCTCGCCACGTCCAGGTCCAGCGCTTCGATGCGCTCGGCTTCGGCAAGGTACTGCTCGGCCACCTCGCTGATGGAGATAGCGCCGATATCTACTTTTTGGCGGGTTACCAGCTGCAGCAGCAGGTCGAACGGTCCGCTGTAGACCTGCGTCGACACGCGATACGACATCTTCGACCTCCTTTGACGGCGCCTTCGCGGCGCGGTTTGGGTGCATGTTACGACCGTTTTGCACGGTCGACCTGTAAGTTTACCCTAGATGCCGGCGATTGCGAAGTTGAGCAGCTGCTCAGCAAGCGGATACACGGTAACGTCGAAATAGCGGCCGATCACGTCGATGCCGGTCCACATGGGCAGCAGGTACAGCACCAGGATGAGGATGGGCATAGCGTATTGCTGCAGATGATAATAGTTGTTGAGCGCCTTGCCTTTGAGGAACGGCACGATGATCGACGAGCCGTCGAGCGGCGGGATCGGGATAAGATTAAAGAACGCGAGCGACAGGTTGACCACGATAAAGGGGGCGCCGAAGTTCATGATTTGTGACGCCACGGCAAAGGACATGCTGGCGTAGAGGTTGCCGTATGCCGCGTGCATGAGGGCGGCCGCAAGGCATGCCAGCGCGATGTTCGATGCGGGGCCGGCCACGCTCACCAGGACCTCGTCACGTTTGGGGTGTTTGAGGTTGTTGAGGTACACAGGCACGGGTTTGGCGAAGGCAAACACCGGGCCGCCGGCGGCAAGCATGAGCAGCGGCAGGATGATGGTGCCAAACGGGTCGATATGGTTGAGCGGGTTGAGCGAGACGCGGCCGCGCGAACGGGCCGTCTTGTCGCCGAGCGCCCAGGCCGCGGCGGCGTGCGCGCTCTCGTGGATCACGATGCCGACGATGACGGCAACGGCGCTGGCGAGCAGGTTCATGAGGTAGCTGTTGGTCATGTCACTCCCCTAGCGGACGCGGCGCGAAGCGCGCGTAAGCAGGTAGTCGATCACAAACAGGAGGACGGCGACGATAGCGTAATCCAGACGGAACACACCGCCGAAGGGCGATGTGATGACGCCGTAGCCGGCGATGGCGCTTGGCAGCGCGCGCGAAAGCTCGACGACAAAGCCCACGATCTGCAGCTTAGCGGTGAGGCCGCTAAAGCACAGCAGCACGGTCATCGCGCTCATAAAGATGCCGCAGATGCGACAGGCAATGGCGATGATGCTCATCGCCACGGCAGCGGCCTTACGAGAGTTCACGCGCGGTCTCCTCTTCGATCTGGGTGGAAAGCTCGAGCCATTCGTCCTCGAGCTTGGGCAGCTCTTGCTTAAGCCCGTTATATTCCCCCAGCGCGGCGTTGAACTTGTCCTGATCGGCATAAAGCTCTTCGCTTGCCATCAATTCCATAAGCTCGTCATAGCGGGCACGCTTTTTGTCCAGCTCTGCCTCGATCTTTTTGAGCTGGTTGCGCACACCCTTGAGCTTTTTGTTGAGTGCGGCGCGGGCCTGTGCTTCGGCGCGTTTTTGCTCCTTGGTCTTTTTGCCCTCGGCAGGTTTGGGGGCAGCTGCGGGGGTGTCGGCCTGGGCGGCGCTGGCTTTGGTGGACTTGGCCGTGGCCGGCGCACTCACCCCTGCCGTCTCGGCGGCGGCACGGGCTGCGAGGTCCTCGCGCTTGTAGAGGTAGTAGTCGTAGTCGCCGTCATAGACCGTGACCTTGCCATCGCGGATGTCGATGACGCGGTTGGCCACGGCGCGCACCAGGTGCTCGTCGTGGCTGATCAGCACGATGGTGCCGGGGAAGTTTTGCAGGGCGTTCTCGAGCATGTCCACCGAGTCGATGTCTAGGTGGTTGGTGGGCTCGTCCAGGCACAGGAGCGCCTCGGGGGCCACGAGCATCTTGGCCAGGGCCAGACGCGCTTTTTCGCCGCCGGAGAGGACGCGAACCTGCTTCTCGATGGAATCGTTGTCGCTAAACAGGAAGGCGCCCAGTAGGCTGCGCTGCTGTGGCACGGTCCACTTGGGCGTGACGGTGTCGATCTCTTGCAGGACGGTGTTGGACTCGGTCATGCCCTCGAGCGCGTGCTGGGCGTAATAGGCCACGCCCACGTTGGTGCCCAGGTCGCGGGTGCCGGTGGTGGGCGGCTCCAGTCCGGCGATGATCTTCATGAGCGTGGACTTGCCGGCGCCGTTGGGGCCGACGAGCGCCACGTGCTCGCCGCGGTAGAGCTTGAGGTCGATGTCGCTGTAGATGTGCTTGTTGCCGTAGGACTTGGAGACGCCCTCCAGGCCCACGACCATATCGCCGGAGCGCGGTGGGTCAGGGAACTTAAAGTCGATGTGCTTGTGGCCCTCGGGCAGGATGACGAGCTCCTTTTTGATCTGCTCGATCTTGCGGATGCGCTCCTGAGCCTGGGCAGCCTTGGTGGGCTTGTAGCGGAACTTGTCGACGAAGACCTGCATGTGGGCAATGTCGCGCTCCTGGGCGGCGCGCTTGGCGCGCATCTGCTCCAGGTTGTCCTCGCGCTGCTTGAGGTAGCTACTGTAGTTGCCGGTGTAGGTGGTCACGCGGCGGTTTTCGAGAGCGGCGACATGGTCGACGCAGGCGTCCATGAAGGCGCGGTCGTGGCTGACGATGAGGACGGCGCCGTCGTAGTTGGCGATAAAGCCGCGCAGCCACTGGACGCTTTCGAGGTCCAGGTGGTTGGTGGGCTCGTCCAGCAGCAGCAGGTCGGGGTGGCGCAGGAAGAGCTTGGCGAGCGCGATGCGCATCTGCCAGCCGCCCGAGAACTCGGAGCATGGGCGCTCAAAGTCGGTGACCTTAAAGCCCAGGCCGGAAAGGATTTTGCGGGCGTTGCTCTCGAGCTCGTAGCCGCCCAGGTGCTCAAAGCGGTCCTGGACCTGGCCGTACTCGTTAAGGAGTGCGTCGACGTCCTTGCCCTGCTCGGAGAGCTCGGTGATCTGGGCCTGCAGCTCGTTAGCGCGCTCGCCCATGCGGCGGATTTCCTTGGCGGCGGCCATGACCTCGGCAAGGATGGTGGTGTCCTTGTGCTCCAGATTAGTTTCCTGCTCTAGGTAGCCCACCTGGCAGTCCTTTGCGTACTGGACCTGGCCGGAGTCGGGACTGTCGATGCCCATGATGATTTTGAGCATGGTGGTTTTGCCGGCGCCGTTGGGGCCCACGAGCGCGAAGCGCTCGCCGGGGTTGATCTGGAAGGACGCGCCGCTAAAGAGGACGCGTGCGCCGAAGCTTTTTTCGATCTTGTCGACCAGGAGGATCATGGTGCCGCCTTTGACCTTGTGTGCCTATAT
>DXLV01000052.1:0-1145 GCA_019414545.1 Collinsella sp.
GAGGAGGGCATTGACCTTCTGGTCATGCCCGACGATTGAACGTCAGATTGCCGCTTAGGGGCGTTTGCAGCGTCAATTGGTTAGGCGAAGACGATTAGGTTGTCTCGATGGATCGCCGGCTTCTCGGCCAGGTCTGCCAGCAGGCGGTTGCTGGCAATCTGGTCCTGGCGGCGACCGGCAGCAAGCTCCAGCACGTCCGAATCGGCTTCGGCGATACCGCGGGCGACAACCATACCGCTCGGATCGCACACATCGAGCACATCGCCCTCGGCAAACTGGCCATCGACCTCGCGAATACCCACCGCAAGCAGGGAAGAACCACGGCTGACCAGCGCCTTCGCGGCGCCGTCATCGACCGTCACCGAGCCATGCGCCTTGTCGCCCAGTGCGATCCACAGCTTGCGGGGCGCAATGTCCAGACGCTCCGCCGGCGGATCGAACAGCGTGCCAACGCTCTCGCCGCGGGCCAGGCGCACGAGCGCATCGGGCTCCTCGCCCGAGCAGATGACGCTCTGAATACCAGCCGTCATGAGAATGCGGCTCGCGCGAATCTTGGTAATCATGCCGCCCGTACCCACCGATGTGGAAGAATCGCCCGCCGAGGCGATAATCTTGGCATCGATCTTATGCACGACCGGGACGAACTCGGCCGTGGGGTCCTCGTGCGGATTGGCGGTATAGAGGCCATCGATGTCCGAGAGCGTCACGCACAGATCGGCAGAGACCAGGCAGCTTACAAGCGCCGCCAGTGTGTCGTTGTCGCCAAACTTGATCTCGTCGACGGTAACGGTGTCGTTCTCGTTGACGACCGGCACCACGCCCAGCTCCACCAGGCGCAGCAGGGCGTCGCGCGCGTGCAGGTAGGACGTGCGACGCGCCGTGTCGTGACGCGTGAGCAGCACGAGCGAGGTGAGCAGATCCCGTGCATGGAATTCCTCGTCGTAGGCCGACGAGATGATGCACTGACCAGCCGAGGCGCAGGCCTGCAGGCTCGGCAGGTCGCCGACCGGCTTGCGGTCGAAGCCCAACACGGGATAGCCGCAGGCGATAGCGCCCGAGCTCACCACGACCAGGCGCCAGCCGAGCTTGCGCAGGGCTGCGGCCTGATCGGCAAGCCCGCCGATAAAGGTGCGGTTGACCTTGCC
>DXLV01000052.1:1155-11141 GCA_019414545.1 Collinsella sp.
CCACCACCGTGGACGAACCGATCTTTACCACCATCGTTTTATAAGAAGTCGTCATACGTCAAACCAATCGACTGTTCAGCGAACGGACGAACGGGCAAGCGAGAAAAATGATCCGTTTTCCTCCGTCGCATGCGGATCATTTTGCCCAGGGAAAGGCAGAGGCCGCGGCCATGTTCTTGCGCACGAGCTCGTCGCGTACCTGAGCCAGGCCCTGCTCCATGCCCACCACATAGGTCTGCGGGTACAGGAAGCGCTTGAAAGCTGCGTCCAGATGATCGAGCGCCCAAACACAGCGCTCGCGCGCGTCCTGGATGCTCTCACGCGGAGCCACTGCACTGCCATCGCGCACGATCGGCACCAGCAGCTCGCGATACTCAAGCTCCGACACATCGGTCACCAGGGCGGCATCATTCACGGCCACGAGGGTATTGCCGCGCGCGGCGCCCTCCCCCGCCAGATGGTCCTCGTCGTAGATCATGTCGCAGACCGGGCCGCCAAAGCCGTCGTAATAACGGCGCACGCGCTGCACGCCCGGGATCGTGCGCTTGTAGGGCTGCTCGGAGAGCTTGACCACCGGCGTCCATGGATCTGCCTCGCTCGCACGGCGGGCGGAAAGCTTGTACACGCCACCCAGCGCCGGCTGGTCATAGCAGGTCGCGAGCTTGGTACCCACGCCAAAGCTATCGATGGGCGCGCCCTGGTCCAGCAGCGACTGAATCGTGTACTCGTCAAGATCGTTGGAAACCGAGATCCCCACATAGGGCAGGCCCTCGGCATCAAAACGGCCGCGAACATACTTGGAGAGCTTGGCGAGGTCGCCGGAGTCGATGCGAATAGCCGACAGACGCTCGCCCACCGCCTCCATCTCCTTGGCAACCGTAATGGCATGCTCGCAGCCCTCGCGCACGTCATAGGTGTCGATGAGCAGCGTACAGTTCTTGGGGCTCGACTTGGCAAAGGCGCGGAAGGCCTCGAGCTCGGAATCGAAGCTCATCACCCAGCTGTGCGCATGCGTGCCAAAGACGGGAATACCATAGCGGCGGCCGGCGAGCACATTGGACGTAGAGGAGCAGCCGGCAACGTAGCTCGCGCGCGCAACGGCCAGGCCGCCATCGGGACCCTGGGCGCGGCGCAGGCCAAACTCCGCCACGGGGCGACCGTCGGCGGCGAGCACCACGCGCGCCGTCTTGGTGGCGACAAGCGTCTGGAACCCGACGATGTTGAGCAGCGCCGTCTCAAGCAGCTGGCACTCGAGCGCAGGACCGGTGACGCGCACCATGGGCTCGCGCGGAAAGACGAGCTCGCCCTCGGGGACGGCGTCGATATTTACATGCGCAAGAAAATCGCGCAGGTAGTCGAGGAATGCGGACTTGAACATCGCGCCGCCGGCAGGGGCCTCAAGCGAGGCGAGGTAGTCGATATCCTCGGGCGTAAAGCGCAGGTTCTCGACGAGCTCGGGCAGCTCGGCGGTGCCGCACATGACGGCATAGGCGCTGCCAAAGGGATGGTCGCGGTAAAACGCGGTAAAACAACCCTGCTCATTGGCCTTGCCGCTCTCCCACAGGCCCTGGGCCATAGTGAGCTCGTACAGATCGGTGAGCATTGCAATGTCGGTGGGATGCGAGATGTCGGTCAAAGCCATGGGGCGACCTTTCGGATGTGTGGTGCAGAATTTGAGGGTTGGACGAGAGCAGAGCATGCGGACATGACGCCCGATGCGAGTCGGTTAGAGCAGGCCCATGCTGGTCAGGATCGTGTAGCCCATAAAGATGACAAACGCGATGAGGGCAAGGACAATGATGATTTTTTGAGCCGGCGCCATGCCAGGGATCTCGTTCTCGCCCATAGGCTCCTTGGAGGTAACCATGCGCTGGGCAAAGGTCATCTCGTCACGGCTCGGCTTGGGCTCGACGGACTTGGGACGGGCGGCCTTTTTAGGCTGAGGTTTGGGCGCGGCAGGTGCAGGCTTCGCAGCAGCGGGCTTGGGTGCGGGCGCGGGCGCCGATGCGGATGCGGCGTTCGCGGCGGCCTCCTCGGCCTTCGCACGCTCGGCACGCAGGGCAGCCAGCTCCTCACGCTCGCGACGGGCCTCTTCCCGAGCCTCGCGGCGGGCCTTCTCAGCGCGGAGCTCTTCCAACTCGGCGCGCTCCTCGTCGGACAATGGTTGGGACTCAAGCTCGGCCATGGTATAGCCCTTTCTTTTAAAAAAAGCCGCCGACACAATGTCAGCGGCTTATCAAATCCATGGGTGGAGACGAAGGGAGTCGAACCCTCGGCCTCTGCCATGCGACGGCAGCGCTCTCCCAACTGAGCTACGTCCCCAGGACAAGTCGATATTTTACCTACGGCTCGCCAACTGTCAACGCCCAATAACCAGTCTTTTTGGGACGCGGCTATTTTGACAACTTTTCGAACAGGCGATCCTCTCGATGATTTTTTAATCCCCGTCCCAGAAAAATCATCAGCGTGCGCTCTACTTTGCGCTGGTGAGGACGCCGGTGGTGTCGAAGGCGGGGGTGAAGCTCTCGTCTACCGCGCCGCCCTCTTGCCAGAACATTGTCGTAAAGCCCAGGTCGTCGGCATGGTCGAGCACCTGCTCGTACTCCTCGCGCGTCACGGCGCGCGCCAACTCGCCGCCCTGCTCGCGCATGAGCGCATTGGGCGTGTACTGGTTCATGACCGAGATCGGCACGTCGCCCACCGTCTGCCACACCAGGTCTAACACGCGGCACGAGTCATCCGCATGCCCCGGCAGCACCAGGTGGCGTACGATGATGCCGCGCTTCATGAGCCCGTCGTCATCCACCAGCTCTCCCCCGCGGCGATCGATCTCGCGCGCCATCTGGGCCAGACCCGACACGGCCACACGCGGGTAATCCTTTATATGGGAGAGCGACTGCGCAAGCGCCGCATCGGCATATTTAAAGTCGGTGAGCCACACATCGACCAGGTCGCCCAGCGCCGCCACGGCACTCGCGCGCTCGTAACCACTCGTGTTGTAGACGATCGGGATAACCAGTCCGCGCGCCCGTGCCGCGGCAATCGCGGCAGGCAACAGGTGCGCATAGTGCGTCGCCGTCACCAAATTGATGTTGTTGGCACCCTGGTCCTGCAGTTCCAGCATAATCTCGACCAGGCGCTCAGGCGAAATCTCAAGGCCAAAATTGCCGGTCGAGATCTCGTGGTTCTGGCAGTAGATACATTTAAGCGAGCAACCGCTAAAGAAGATCGTGCCCGAACCGGCCTCGCCCGAGATAGGCGGCTCCTCCCACATATGAAGCGCCGCGCGGGCCACCCTGAGCGTGTCGTTAGCACCGCATACGCCGTGCGCGCCCTCATCGCGCGCCGCACCGCAACGGCGCGGACACAAATGGCAGGCGGGCGAAAAAAGTTCGGTCAACGACGTCGGCATAAAAACATGCTCCAAAACAACGATTCAGCAGCTCAAACGTAAAGGGCCAGACCGGGTAGACGGCTCCGTCCCTAAGGCGCCGTAATCGTCCGACACGATTTTTGTAATGTCAAGACTGGAATCGATAAAGTGCCGCTTTATGATGTAGGTATTCCGCCCCCCGCGGAGCAACTGGGTGAACCGTCGCGTTTATTTAGGGAGCCCACACAGTCGTGCCTAGTACAGGTATCCTTCGTTGTTAAGGACGCTGGAACAGTCGATGAGGGCACCCACCTGTTTTAGGTGGGTTCATTTTCGTAACGTGGGGGGTGGTTTTCTTTTGCCGAAAATCACCATACAGTCCATATGGATCCCCGCCGGCATCCCGACAAGCCATCGACAACATTCCAATATCTGGTATGCGCGTGATAATCGCACGGTGCAAACCTCCGCACCCCCCTCGGTCGAGTATCATGGGACAGCTATGCCATTTCCGCGTAGCAACCTTTGACCTTTTCCTTCGACGCTTGGCGGTTTTTAGATTCATGGCTTCATCCCCGAGCTACATACCGTACCTATGCGTGGCAGCGGCGGCTTTTATCACGACCTTCCTCGCGGTGCCCCTGGTCAAGCGCTTGGCAATTAAGCTCGATGCCGTCGACTATCCTTCTAAGCGCCGCATCAACACCAAGCCCATCCCGCGTTTGGGCGGAACGGCGGTGTTTTTGGGCCTGGTCGTTGCCTGCATTGTGCAAATCCTAGGCACCTGGTACCTAGGCTGGCCACCCGTCCTGGTGCCGCACCCGCGCCTTCACATTAGCTATCCCATGCTGGCGCTCTCCTTTACCGTCATCTTTGCGACCGGCGCTATCGACGACGTCTTCCAGCTCACGCCCAAGCAAAAGCTGGCCGGACAGGTCCTCGCCGCGCTTATCGCCTGCATGGGCGGCCTAAAAATCGGCGTCATCGTCAACCCGTTTGCTCCCGGCGAGATCATGCTCGGATGGCTCGCCTACCCCATCACCGTAATCTATCTGGTGGCATTCACCAACATCATTAACCTCATCGACGGCCTCGACGGCTTGGCCACGGGCATCTGCGGCATCGCCTCGTTCACCATGTTTTCGATGGCCGTTCTCTCGGGCCGCATCGACGCCGCCGCGCTCTCCATTGCGCTCTTTGGCGCCTGTCTGGCCTTTTTGCGCTACAACTTCAACCCCGCAAGCATCTTCTTGGGCGACTCGGGGTCGCTGCTTCTGGGCTTTGCGCTGGGCTCCATCTCGCTGCTCAACGTGAGCCGCACCGCCGCACTCACCTCGCTTATCATCCCGCTCATCGTTGCCGGCGTGCCTATCATCGACACGTTTAGCGCCATCGTGCGCCGCAAGCGCGCCCACATTAGCATCGGGCAGGCCGACAAGGGCCACATCCACCACCGCCTGATCCAAGAAGGCTACAACCAAAAACAGGCTGTGCTGCTCATCTATGCCTGGTGCATTATGCTTTCGGCCGGCGCCGCCGCCATCAATCAGGTCGAGGTGCCCATGCGCGTGCTCATCTTTACCGTGCTTGCCATTGGCTCGGCGGCCTTTGCCAAGCACCTGCACCTGTTTGAACCCGTGCTGCGCCACCATTACAACAAGCGCACGCACGAGGACGAACTGGTCACCCCCGACGACCCCGCCTTTAAGCAGGAGGAGCAGGCAGCCGAGGAGCGCAAAGAAGAGCGCCACCACAAGCTCTAGGGCAAGCTGCCGAGGATGTGCCAAGGCACCGTTAGCCAAGCACGGCCGCGCCGCACCCATCGCACATGCCGCACCACGCGCGTCCCTCTCCCGCCCCTCGCCTACTTACGCACCACCCCTCCAATAAACGCGTTATCATCTTGACCCATGAACATACGTTAGGAGCAATCATGCCAAACGAGAACAGCTACGAAGTCGCGCTGCAAAAGAGCAACGCCATTCGCGAGGGCCTGACCAAGACGCCCGAGAAGTTCACCATGCTCACCGGCGACCGCCCCACCGGCCGTCTGCACCTGGGCCACTACTTCGGCACCCTCAAGGGCCGTGTTGAGCTGCAGAACATGGGCGCCAAGACCAACGTGCTCATCGCCGACTACCAGGTCATCACTGACCGCGACACGACCGAGCACATCCAGGACAACGTGTACAACATGGTCATGGACTACCTTGCCTGCGGTATCGATCCCGACAAGACCATGATCTACGCGCACTCCGCCGTGCCCGCCGCCAACCAGCTCATGCTGCCGTTCCTGTCGCTGGTGTCCGAGGCCGAGCTGGCGCGCAACCCCACCGTCAAGGCCGAGATGGAGGCCTCGGGCCATGAGCTTACCGGCCTTCTGCTCACCTACCCGGTGCATCAGGCTTGCGACATCCTGTTCTGCAAGGGCAACGTGGTGCCCGTCGGTCGTGACCAGCTGCCGCACATCGAGCTCACCCGCACCATCGCCCGCCGCTTTAACAACCGCTACGGCAAGGTGTTCCCCGAGGTCGACGCGCTGCTGTCCGAGACCCCGCTGCTGCCCGGCCTGGACGGCCGCAAGATGAGCAAGAGCTACGGCAACGCCATCAACATCTCGATGACCGCCGAGGAAACGGCCAAGCGCATCAAAAAGAGCCAGACCGACTCCGAGCGCATGATCACGTTCGATCCCGAGAACCGCCCCGGCGTGTCCGGTTTGCTTTCGACGGCCGCCATCTGCACCGGTCGCTCCGAGGTCGAGATTGCCGAGGAGATCGGCATGGGCGGCTCCGGCCAGCTCAAGAAGTACGTGACCGAGGCCGTCAACGAGTACTTCGCCCCGATCCGCGAGCGTCGCCAGCGCTACGAGAACGACTTGGATTACGTGAAGGACGTGCTGCACGAAGGTAATCGTCGCGCCAACGAGATCGCCGAGCAGACCCTGGCCGAGGTTCAGGACGCCATGGGCATGGTGTACTAGGCAAAGCGCTTTCGCACAACATAGACGGTAAGATTAGATTTCTCCCCGAAACAGGAACAGGCCCGCTGGCAGTTAGTTGCCAGCGGGCCTGTTCCCGAAGTACACCGTTGAATCGCACAGAGGGGAGGAATGCGAATCAAACTCAACAGGGCAGGCTTTTTCATCGCCTATTGCCTGCTCCGTTGCTGAAACCAATATAGTTCACCGTGGTTTACTTTCTAATGGCAAAGTACGCCACCACACCTTCTCCATAAGTTAGCTCTGGTAAACCTACAGCGTAAAACCACCACAAAGGGGACAGGCGCCTTTGTGGTGGTTTTCGCCACGGCAGAACCGCTAGAGCCCGGCAGGCCAGCGACAGGCGGCCAAGTCGACGTGCATGTCGTCCTTAAACGCCACACCTTCCCCTAGCAAAAGCTCACGTTGAGCATCGGGACCGCCAAAAGCGAAGCCCTCGCATATGTGCCCGTCGGCAAACACCACGCGGTGACAGGGAATCTCGCCGAGGCGCGGATTACTATGCAGGGCATACCCCACGTACCGCGCACTTCGTGGACGACCGGCAAGCAGCGCCACCTGGCCATACGTGGCGACCATCCCCTCGGGGATCTGCTCGACCACCTCGTACACCCGTTCAAAAAAGCCCTCAGACGCCATTGCTCGCTCCCTTCCACCCGGAAAAGCATAAACCACCACAAAGGTGCCTGTCCCCTTTGTGGTGGTTTATGGCAGGTCGGTTAGTTGGCGGGCTGGAAGAAGGCTACGGCGACGGCGCCGGGGCCTACGTGGGTGCCGATGGTGGCGCCGATGGTGTGAACGGGCAACTCGCCCTCGGTGTGGCCAGCCCACAGTGCCGCGCTGTCCTCGACATACTTCTTGAGCACCGCATCCGAAAGGCCCGTATAGCCCAGCGCCAGCGGCATGGAAAAGTCGATGCCGCCTGACTTTTCGACCTTTTGGTTGAGCAGGTTGCGGCCGTTCTTGGAACCGCGCGCCTTGCCCAACTGCACGATAAGGCCGTCCTCGACAGCCACCACGGGCTTCACGTTGAGCAGCGTGCCCACGGCGCCGGCCGCAGCAGATAGACGACCGCCGCGAACCAGGTACTCCAGCGTCTCGAGCAGGCCGATGACGACCACGCGGTCACGGACGGCCTCGACGGCCGCCGCGATTTGGGCCGCACTACGGCCCTCGTCCACCAGGCGCAGGGCATACTCGACCAGGACACGCTCACCCAGAGTGACGTTGTTGCTATCCACCACGTACACGTCGCCGCCCGGCGCCTCGGCAAGTGCGGTACGGGCACTCTGATTGGTGCCCGAAAGCTTAGCGCCCACGGTAATAATCACAGCCTCATCGCCGGCATCACGCGCCTCGGCAATAGCCTGCGAAAACGCGTACGGGTTGACCTGGCCGGTCTTGGGCAGCTCATCGCGCTCCACGAGCATCTCGTAAAAGCGCTGGTGATCGATGTCGACGCCATCCATGTACACATCGGTGCCAAAGGTGACGGACAGCGGCAGAACACGCAGAGCGGGGTGCTCAGCCGGCGACATATCGCTCGCGGAATCGGTAATAATACGAATGGACATAGCGAATCCTTTCTTTCGCGGACCTCTCGCGGGGAATTTTGACAGCAATGCCCCGGCACGGCATACGCACTCAAACGGGACTATGCAGTTGTTAATGGGAAGCAAATGCCTTGGCGGCCTTAGATCTCGCGCAGGGTGTTGAGAATCGTGCGCAGCGACGCATACATCTGCTCGCGCTGCTCCACACCCATAGCCTTACCGGTGGTATCGAGCACCTCGCGAATGATGCGGTCCGCCTCGCTCATGCTCTCGCCGCCCAGAGCGGTCAGGCGCACCGGAGCACGATACTTAACGGCGGCATCGCCCGAATCATCGACCTCGACGTAGCCACCCTCCTCCAGATGCGCCAGCGTACGCGAGACGGCGGCGCGGGTCACGCCTGCCATGCGGGCGAGGTCGGCGCCGGTCAGGCCGTCCTTGCTGCGCTCAAGATAGTACAGGCACATGACGTCGGAGCCCTTAAGGCCGAGCCTTGCGCCTTCGGACGTCTTGATGCGCTGAATCTCCTTGTAGAGCCCGCTGATCAGTCCGACAAAATCCTCAAAACGTGTCTCGTCGTTCTGCTGCATGGGAGACGACCGCCTTTCGCTTGCATGATGCTAACGGGTTAACATCTTAACCGTACCCAGCGGACGCCAGCCCTGCGTGCCTCATTTGTTGACCCATCAACATAAAAACCACCACAAAGGACAGGCGCCTTTGTGGTGGTTTTGGGCATCAATAGGTTCTAGGCGCCGCTACAGCTCCACACAGGGATTGTCGCGGGTCACAAGCGTCTTAACGACAACCGTCGCTCCCAGATAGCGCTCAAGCAGCTCGGCCAAGCGATCGATGGCAGCCTGGCAGTCCCCCATTCGCTCGGGCTCTACGCACTCAATCGCCAGGAATGCGTCGGCCGAATCGTCGGATAGAGCCGTTCGAACGCCATCGCGCCAGTTCCAGCAGCGGCACACGGCGCCCGCATCGTCAATGTAGGCGAGCTCGCCGGGCAGCGTCGGGTCATCCGCTTCCTCGCCAAGTGGCAAGAACGCATCGCCACCGTCGGTCACCTTCAAGCGAAGATCTCCCTCAATCGCATGCAGGTCCTCGCCGCCAACGGGCAGCGCGTAGGACAGCGACACCGTGTTATAGATGTCCACCGCCGGCGTGATGTGGCCCACCGGCTTCCCTTTGAGCACGCGTTTGAGCAGGTTCTCAACTGAGCAACGCGCGCCCTTCTTGGTCTTGAACAGCCGGTACGCGTCACGCCAAGCCTTAACCGGCGCATTCTCGCTGATGGTATCACTCGTCAGGTGGCGTTCCGCATCGATGTTGGCGCGATCGAGCAGCGCCGCAATCGCGTCCACGTCCTCTTGAGGAATCTGAGCCGCGGGCTTCATGCCCTTCACAACCACAACGCCGACCGCTGCCCGCGGAAACAGCTCCCAGAATGAATCCTCGGCAATAAAGCTCTTCATACGTTCTCCCTTCATTGTGCGCGCCCGAGCGAGGGCACCTAAAAAGCGCCCTTACGACGGCCACCTTCAAAGTCCTACGATGCCGCCACAAGAGCGCTTACGCTGCCCCCATCCGGAGAAGGGGGCGATATGTCAGGCGTATTGTAACCTGAGTCATCCGCGCGAGCAAAACCACCACAAAGGTGCCTGTCCCCTTTGTGGTGGTTTTGGGTCTGAGGCGACGCTAGTGGCGGAGCCCCAGCAAGCCGCGGCCGCGATGGCGGGCGTCGGCGGACACCTGGGCGTGCGGACCGGCAGCCTTGACGGACTCGGGCAGGTGCGAGTACTTCTTCTCGAAGTTCTCCTCGAACATCACCGCCAGGTTGTGCGCCGCCTCGTCGTAGCGCGCGGTGCTCTGCCAGTACTGGCGCGGCACCAGGATGCCATCGGGCACACCGTGGCACGTAGTGGGAATGTCGACATTAAAGATATCGTCGTGCACAAACTCGCTGTCCTCGATGGTGCCGTCGAGGGCGCGAGCGACCAGTGAGCGCGTGTAGGCCAGCTCGATGCGATGACCCACGCCGTAGCCGCCGCCAATC
>DXLV01000053.1:0-8285 GCA_019414545.1 Collinsella sp.
TTTTCCATCGAGTATGGCCGAGCGCGATATCGCGCGCGCACGGCTTGCCTACGAGGAGTGTCTCTACCTGCAGCTGGCGTTGCGTCTGCGCAACGACGGCGGCCTGGTCGATGTGGTGCCCTATGCCCACACCGCGGGCGAGCACCTGGCCGCGCTCAAGCAAGCCCTGCCGTTTTCGCTGAGCGACGAGCAGGAGGCCGCGTTCCAGGATATCCTGCGCGATATGTGCGATGACGGGCGCGTGATGAACCGCCTGCTGTTGGGTGATGTCGGTACCGGTAAGACCGCCGTTGCCGCCTGCGCACTGGCTGTGGCTGCCGATAGCGGCACGCAGGCCTGCGTTATGGCGCCCACGGGCGTGCTGGCGCGCCAATATGCCGATAAGACTGGCCCTCTGCTCTCGCAGGCCGGCATTTCCTGGGCGCTTCTGACGGGTGCCACGCCGGCTGCAGAGCGCGAGCGCATCCATGCACAGCTGGAATCGGGCGAGCTTAACGTGCTCTTTGGCACCCACGCGGTGCTTTCGGATAACGTTGCGTTCAAGCATCTATCGCTCGTGGTCATCGATGAGCAGCACCGCTTTGGTGTGGGCCAGCGCAACGCCCTGCGCGCGAAGGGCCCCGGTGCCGATCTGCTCGTTATGACGGCAACGCCCATCCCGCGTACGCTGGCGCTTTCGGTCTACGGGGATCTGGATACGAGCATCATCCGCCACCGGCCTGTTCCGGGTGCCGGTGTGACCACACACGTGCTCACCGAGTCGAGCCGCGACCTCGCCTATGGCGCCATTCGCGAGGCGCATGAAAAGGGTCAGCAGGCCTACGTGATTTGCCCGCTCGTGGAGCCGGGCGATTCGGCCGATGAGCTGGAAGACGTGCCCGGTATTGCCCGCGACGACGAGGGCCGCGTGACGGTCCCCGTGCCGCTTCACGATACGGCAACCGAGCTCGACCGACTGCGTCTTGCGTTGCCGGGGCTTACCGTCGAGCGCCTTCACGGCCGTATGCCGGCGGGGGAGAAGGATCGGGTCATCGATGCCTTCAAGCGTGGCGAGATTGACGTGCTCGTCTCGACTACGGTGGTCGAGGTGGGCGTCGACGTGCCCAATGCTACCGTCATGGTTATCGAGAACGGCGAGCGCTTTGGTTTGGCTGCCTTGCACCAGCTGCGCGGTCGCGTGGGCCGTGGCAGCGTGTCGGGCACGTGCCTGGTCATGACGCACTCCAAGGGCAACGGCGGCGCGTCGGCGGCACAAGACCGCCTGCAGTCGCTCGAAAAGACCTCGGACGGTTTTACGCTCGCCCAGATGGACCTGCGTCTGCGTCACGAGGGCGAAATCCTGGGGTACCGCCAGCACGGCGGCGTGACCTTGCGCTTTGTCGATCTGGATGCCGACGAGGAGCTGATCGAGTGGGCCCATTTGGACGCGGTCGAGCTCTTGCGGTATGCTTGCACCCTTGACTCCGTGGCGACGCGCCCCCTGCGCGATGCGGTCGCCATGCGATATCGACACATATTTAAGGAGGTCAGCGGAGGATGAGAATCATCGGCGGCGAATGGCGCGGTCGTAAGATCGAGGAGCCCAGTGGTCGCGATGTTACCCGCCCCACGACTGATCGCGTACGTGAGGCGTGCGCATCTATGGTCATGTCGGCATTCGACTTCGATCTGGACGAGGTTCGTGTGCTGGACGCCTTTGGCGGCTCCGGCGCCTTAGGGTTAGAGATGCTCTCTCGTGGGGCCCGCTCGCTCACGACGTTTGAGATCGATCGCAACGCCGCGCGGCTCATTACCAAGAATATCGAGTCGCTCTGCCGTGACCGTTCACGTTGGCGTGTGGTCACGGGCGACATGCTGGTGAGTGCCTCGCGCGGTCGTGTGCCGGGCGGCCCCTTTGATCTGGTCCTGCTCGACCCGCCCTATGCTTTTGGTGCCGAGCCGGTCGAGGAACTGCTGCAGAACCTGGCTCAGCAGGGTCTGTTTGCACCTGGCGCTTTTGCCCTGTTTGAGCATGCCGCCGCCGATGCGGGCGCGCATCCGGCAGACTTTGAGACTGTACGTGAGAAGCGCTACGGCATTACCTCGGTCGACCTGCTCCGTTGGGTCGGCGATGATGATGGTGAGGGCGATAGCGCCGGCACCGATGCTGACAACAATGATGCCACGACGTTTCAGGAGGACGCCCATGAATGACACCATCAACCGCGTGATCGTCCCGGGCACTTTTGATCCCATCACGTTTGGCCATATCGATGTGATCCGCCGCGCCCGCCGCATCTTTCCTAGCGTGATCGTCGCTGTTGCCGAGTCGCAGGGTAAAAACGGCGTGGGCACCACGTTTATGCTCGATGAGCGCGTGGCGCTGGCCCGCGAGGCGCTCGGTGATATCGACGGCGTCGAGGTCCTGCCCTTTACCGGCCTCTTGGTCGACTTCGCTCGCGAGCAGGGGGCGGGGGCCGTGGTCAAGGGCCTGCGCGCCATGACCGACTTTGAATATGAGCTGCAGCAGGCCGACCTTAACTATCGCCTGGATAGCGAGCTGGAGTCCATCTTTGTCATGAGTGCGCCGCAGTACGGCTATATCTCGAGCTCGGTTGTTCGCCAGATCGCCTCGCTCGGCAGCGATGTATCGACGTTTGTCCCGTCCAACGTGGTCGAAGCGCTCAAACATCGCTTTTCGTGACGTTTCTTATTGCCTGGTGGCATGTGGTAAACTAGCACGATGATATGTTACCTATGAAAGGAGACCGGATGCCGGGCGAGAATTTTCCTGGCGATAGGATCGTCAGCTTGGTCGATGAGCTCGAAGGGCTGATCGAGGAAGCCAAGCCGCCTTTCGGCAAGAACGCTCAGTTCAAGGTCATCGACGCCGACGTGTTCTTCAACATCCTCGACGAGATCCGCATGAGCTATCCCGAGGAGTGGCAGAAGTCCCGCCGTATCCTTAAGGAGCGCGAGGAGCTTATGGCTTCCGCCGCCGCTCAGGCCGATTCCATCATCGCCGACGCTCAGCAGCAGGCCCTCACCATTGCCGGTGAGCAGGAGATCGTCCGCCTTGCGCAGCAGCAGGCCGACGACATCCGCGATCGTGCCCAGCAGTACGAGCGCGAGACGCGTTATGCTGCCGAGGACTACGCAGAGCAGGTCTTTACACACCTGGAGGAGAACCTCAAGAGCCTGACCGGCACCGTTACCCGTTGCCGTCAGCAGCTCAACGAGGGTGCCGCCCAACAGAATGGTCAGTGGTAATGGCTGAGTTCCCGAGCGTTACCGTCGATCTTTCTGAGCGGCTCGAGTTTCCTGGTGATTCGTATCCGCTGACCGGCAAGGTCGATGTTGCCACCTACACGGTGGGCGAGAAGGAGTACCAGCTACAGGACGGCATCGACTACGACGTTGTCTTTACCAATGCCGGTACCGGTGTCTTGCTCACGGGCATGGTCCGCGCGCACGCCACCGGCGAGTGCGACCGTTGCCTGGAGCCTGCCTCGTTTGATATCGCCGGCGAGATCGAGGAGTTCTACCTCTTTGAGGAGCCCGAGGATCCCGAGGCCTACGAGGACGGCTACGAGCTCCTGGGTGAGGACCGCATCGTCGATCTGGGTGAGCCCATCAACGACGCGGTCGTCATGGACACGCCGTTTGTCGTTCTGTGCAAGCCCGATTGCCGCGGCCTGTGCCCCACTTGCGGTTGCAATCTCAACGTCGAGCAATGCGATTGCGCCGCCCAGGCAGAGGCAGAATGGGCCGCTGCCACGGAAAATCCATTTGCAGCATTGAAGAATCTCAAGCTCGATGAGTAAAACTGTGGTAGTATCGCTACTTGCGCGTAATCGCCACACTGGATAGTTCATAAGGAAGGTCACTATGCCCGTACCTAAACAAAAGCAGGGTCGTATCCGCACTCACACCCGTCGTTCCGCCAACATGAAGATCTCGGCTGCGGCTCAGTCCACGTGCCCCCGTTGCGGCGCTGTCAAGCTTCCGCACCACGTGTGCCCCAGCTGCGGTTTCTACAAGGACCGCGAGGTTATCGTTACCGAGTAACGGTATACTCTGGATGCGATGCCGTTCCAAATGGAACCACAATGGCCGGCTCAATGAGTCGGCCATTTTTGTATAAGGAGTATGTATATGAGTAACGTTCGCGTTTGTGTAGACGTTGTGGGCGGAGACGAGAAACCCCAGGTTGTTCTCGATGGTATCGAGGCTGCACTTGCCGCCGATCCCGATATCGAGGTCCTGGCAGTCGGTCCCGCCGAAATCGTCAATCCCTTTGCCGCGGCCTATGCACGTGTGGAGGCTCTGGAAGCCCCTGACATTATCGCCATGGATGACGATCCCATTCGCGCCGTGATGACCAAGCGCAAGTCCTCGATCGTGCTTGCCTGCCGCGCCATCAAAAAGGGCAACGCGGACGCGTTTTTCTCCGCCGGCTCCACCGGCGCCATGACCGCTGCCGCGACCGCCTACGTCACACCGTTTAGATATATGGCCGAAGGCAAGAAGCAGCCGGTGCGCCCCTGTTTGACCAATGCGCTGCCCAATCGTGCCGGCGGCCTGACGGTGCTGTGCGATATGGGCGCCAACCCCGATGTCGAGGTCGATGACATGGTGCGTTTTGCCCAGATGGGTAGCGCCTATGCCCGCGTCGTCCTGGGCATCGAACATCCTCGCGTGGGCCTGCTTGGTAACGGCACCGAGGACGAGAAGGGTTCTAACTTTACCAAGGCCTGCTTCCCTGCTATGAAGGCCGCAGTTCCGGGCTTTGTGGGCAACTGCGAAGGCACCGACCTCACCTCGGGCAATTTCGATGTCGTTGTTGCCGATGGCATGTCGGGTAATATCGCTCTCAAGGCCACCGAGGGCGCTGCCAAGTTTTTGCTGCAGGAGCTCAAGGGCGCCTTTATGGCCTCGCTCGGCACCAAGATCGCCGCGCTGCTCATCAAAAAGCAGATGCGCGGGATTAAGGCCAAGCTCTCTGGTGATGCCAAGGGCGGCGCGATTCTTTTGGGCCTGCGTGGCGTGGTCCTAATCGGTCATGGCGCCACCTCGGTCGAGGCTGTTAAAAACGGTACGCTCGCGGCGGCCGAAGCCGTGCGCGCGGGGCTGGTCGAGAACGTCGCCAACTCCATGGACGGCATCGTTTTGTAAGAGCGAGTTAGAGCGCTGTTATGTGCCTCGCGGCCTGCTTCGTGGGGTAGAATCAGAACCGTGTCTTGGTACCGCCCGGGCGGTACCATTCTTTTGGTATTCATGCACTATGAGAGGAAGCGCTATGGACCGCTCCGAAATCTTCGACAAGATCGCCGAGGTCGCTGCTGACGTTCTGGGCGTCGATGTTGCCGAAATTAGCGATGAGACCACCTTTGACGATCTCGATGCCAACTCGCTCGAGCGCCTGCAGCTGGTTACGGCTATCGAGGACGAGTTCAACCTCGAGATCGATGACGAGACTCTGCTCTCGCTCAACTCTGTCGCCGACGCCGTCGACGCGATCGAAAACGCCAGGGAGGCCTAGGTCTTGGCTTTATCCGAACGACTTACGCGCGCACAGGAGATTCTGGGCCACGAGTTCAATGACAAGGTGCTGCTGCGCGCGGCTCTTACGCATCCTTCGGCCGTCGAAGGCCAGCCAGTCTCGGCAAGCTACGAGCGCCTGGAGTTTTTGGGCGATTCCATTTTGGGCGCCGTGGTGGCCCGTTCGCTCTTTGAGTCCTATCCCGAGTTTGACGAGGGCAAGCTTACGCGCCTTAAGGTGTCGCTTGTCTCTGGCGCCACGCTATCCGAGGTGTCGCATGAGCTGGGTATCGACGACATCATCATCTTTGGTGCCTCCGAGACCGGTACCGGCGCGCGCGGTCTGCACTCGGCGCTCGAGAACGTCTATGAGTCGCTCGTGGGCGCGCTGTATCTGGATGCCGGCTGGGATGCCGCGGCGGAGTTTATCCACCGTACGCTCAAACCGCACCTGGCTTCCGAGCGTGCCGAGCACCCTGCGAACCCCAAGTCGTTCTTGCAGGAGTGCGTGCAGGCAGACGGCCATGAGCCTCCCGCGTATAAGCTGGTCGGCTCCGAGGGCCCCGCGCATGCGCCCACCTTTACCGCTGTGGTGCTCATCGACGGTATTCGCCAGGGCCGCGGCTCCGGCTCCTCAAAGAAGGAAGCCGAGGGAGCCGCTGCACTCGAGGCACTTGACCGCATGGGCTACACCACCAACGGCGTGATTCTCAACAAGAAGCCTGTTTAAGCGAGGAACCGTGTATCTCAAGTCCCTCACGCTCAAAGGGTTCAAGTCGTTTGCCGACCGCGCCCATATGACGTTTGAGCCGGGCCTGACCGTCATCGTCGGTCCCAACGGCTCGGGAAAATCGAACATCTCTGACTCGATTCTGTGGGTCCTGGGCGAGCAGAGCGCCAAGCAGCTGCGCGGCCAGGCCATGGAGGATGTCATCTTCTCGGGCTCGTCAGCGCGCAAGCCGGTGGGTGTCGCCGAGGTCACGCTGGTGCTCGATAACTCGGACCATATGCTGCCCGTCGACTTTGACGAGGTCGCCATCACCCGTCGTATGTATCGCTCGGGCGAAAGCGAGTACCTCATCAACTCGAGTCCGTGCCGCCTGATGGACATTCAGGACATCCTGCACGATTCGGGCTTGGGCAAGGATACGCATTCCATCATCAGCCAGGGCAAGCTCGACGCCATTTTGCAGAGCCGCCCCGAGGAGCGCCGCGCCCTCATCGAGGAGGCCGCCGGCATCTCCAAGCACAAGCGCCGCAAGGAGCGTGCGCTCAAAAAGATTAAGTCGATGGACGAGCACCTGACGCGTGCCCGCGACATCAATAAGGAAATTGCCCGTCAGCTGCGGCCGCTGGAGCGTCAGGTCGATCGCGCGCGCAAGTACAAAGAGCTGTCCTCGCGCGCGAACGAACTTACGCAGATGCTGGCCGTCGACGAGCTTCGTTCGCTGCAGTCGCAGTGGAACGACTTGGAGAGCCGCTCCAAGGAAGGCGCCGCCGAGCTGGAGCTTGCGCAGTACCGCATGGGCGAAAAGGAGCGCGAGCTCGAGAAGCTCCAGGTTATGCTCGAGGAAAAGGGCCTGTTTGTGGGCGACCTGGGCGAGCAGCGCCGCCATATGCAAGACGTGGTCGGCCGCATTAACTCCGATATGCGCCTGCTCGAGGAAAAGGGCCACAACATGGTGTCGCGCCTGTCCGACATGCGTGGCCAGATCTCGAGCTCCGAGCATCAGCGTCGTCGCGTGGTCGAGGAGCTCGAGGACGCGCGTGCACAGCTTGAGGAAGTGACCGGCGCGCACATGCAGGCCCAGGAGGACGTTGACGCCGCTGGTCCTGCCGCCGCTGAGCTCCACGAGCGGCGCGTGGCGCTCGACAATCAGATTTCGCAGCTTACGCGTGAGCAACGCGATGTGCAGCGTGTGGCCGATAACGCGGCGCTCGAACTCGCCAAGGTGAAGGACTCGCTGAGCAACGCCGAGGTCGAGGACAACATGTACGCCTCGCGCCTGGAGCAGATTGATGAACAGCTCGAGGAGGTTACAGCATCGCTTGATAGCCGTCGCGACCGTGCTGAGGAGCTTGAGAGTGCCCTTGAGGCGGCTCGTCAGGCCCAGAACGATGCGCGCGAGGCCACCGAGGTCGCCCGTGCAGCCCTGAAGGACTTGCGTAATCGTGAGAGCGAGGCGCGCAACAAGCTGTCCGAGGTGCGCTCGGAGCTTGCCAGCCAAAAGAAACTCGATGCCCGCATGGCCGACAGCTCGCCGCTCGTGAGCCGACTGGTGGGGGCGTTGGGCGATGACGTAACGGGTCGCCTGGGCGATGTGCTCGAGGCTCCGCGCGAACTCGAGGGCCTGGTCGAGCAGCTGCTTGCCGGCGACATCGATGCCCTGTTGTTTGATGACGCTGACGCGCTTGAGCGCGCCGGTCGTGCCGCCCTGGACCAGAAGAAGGCCTCGGGCGAGGCACTGCTGGTGGCGCGCGGCGTGAGCGGCTCTACCGCCGCTGAGGGCGCTGCCGGTACCCGCCTGGTTGATCGTCTGTCCGTGCGGGCAGGCTACGGACCCGTCGTCGAGGCGTTGCTCGGCGGATATTACGTAGTGGACGATCTTGCTGTCGCGCTGTCGGCGCCGGTCGTTGACGGCGTGACTTACGTGACCCCCGACGGCGCCCGCGTCGCCTGCGGCGGCCTGGTGCGCGTGGGCCTCGATGCCGGCGAGGCGTCGGGTGCCATGGAGCGCAAGCGCCGTATCCGCGGGCTGGAGGGG
>DXLV01000053.1:8295-8824 GCA_019414545.1 Collinsella sp.
GTGTTTGAACATGTGTCAGGCCAGGTCGTTGAGGCCAATGCGGCCGTTGAGGAAGCGCGTGCCGCCGAGGGCGATGCCGCCGGTGAGATCGCCCGTCTTGAGGGCGAGCGCCGCTCGCTGCTCTCCGAGATCGGCCGCTTGGAGCAAAGCGTCAACAATGCCGAGGTCGAGCGCGTGCGCATCTCCAAGCGCCGCGAGCAGGCCTCCGAGGCCGTTCGCGCTGCGCGCCCGCGCGTTGACGAGCTCACCCGTTCGCGTGACGAGGCGCGTGCACAGGCAAGCGACCTGGGTCTCCAGATTGCCGAGGCCAACGATGAGCTCGATCGCGTTCGCCGTGACGATTCCGAGGCCGCCGGTAAGCTCGCCGATGCCAAGGTGCGCCTGGCCCAGACGAGCGAGCGCCTGCGTTCGCTGAAGGGCCGCGTGCCCGACCTTGAGCATCGTCTTGAGGGCATCGACCGTCGTATCCGCGGAACACGCCAGGCTTCGCGCTCGCTCGAGCTGCTGCGCCTGCGCGTCGACCCCATGC
>DXLV01000053.1:8834-11105 GCA_019414545.1 Collinsella sp.
GACCATCGAGGATGCCAAGGCCGGGGTCTCCCGTGCCAAGGAGCGGGTTGATGCCGCCACGGCGATGCAAAATGAGTTCAAGGTCGCACGCGGCAAGCTCGAGGTGCAGGTGGAGGCGGCCATCAAGGCCATTACCGCCGATGGCACTACGGTGCTCGAGGAAGCGCTCATGCTTCCTGCTCCCACCGACCGCGACGCCGCCGAGCGCGAGCTCAACCAGCTCGTGCGCCAGATTAACAACCTGGGCCCTGTGAACCAGGTTGCCATGGAGGAGTACGAGCAGCTCAAGCGCCGCGCCGATTACATCGAGGAGCAGCTGGCCGATCTGGAGAGCGCGCGCAAGGCGCTCACCAAGATTACCGTGGCCATCGACCGTAAGATGCGTAAAGCCTTCTTGGTGACCTTCGAGAAGGTCGATGCGAACTTCCGTGAGATCTTCGCCATGCTGTTCCCGGGTGGCCAGGCTCATCTTGAGATGACCGATCCCGAGCATCCTGCCGAGACGGGCATTGAGGTTGTGGCGCAGCCGCGCGGCAAGCGCATTACCAAGATGATGCTCATGTCGGGTGGCGAGAAGAGTCTGACGGCGCTCGCCCTGCTCTTTGCCGTGTACCGCACGCGCACGGTGCCGTTCTATGTGCTGGACGAGGTCGAGGCGGCGCTTGATGACGCCAACCTGTCCAAGCTCATCGGAGCCCTCGATGTGCTGCGTTCCGATACACAGCTCTTGGTCATTTCGCATCAGCGCCGTACTATGGAGGACGCTGACGTTCTCTATGGCGTCTCGATGCAAGCCGACGGCGTCAGCCGCGTCGTCTCGCAAAAACTCGATCGCGAAACCGGAAAGGTCGTGAATGCATAATGGGATTCTTTGACGCTCTCTCGCGCGGACTTGAGCGCAGCCGCGAGGCCCTCAACGAGGTCTTCTACTTTGGCGGCGAGGTCGACGAGGACTTTTGGGAGGACCTTGAGGACACCCTCGTCATGGGTGACATGGGTGCCGAGGTCGCTATTCAGGTCTCCGATGACCTGCGCGATGCTGCTGCCAAGAAGAACCTTAAGACCGCCCCGCAGCTTCGCCGCGCTCTGGCTCAGCAGCTCGAGGGCCATTTTGTGCCTGTTGAGCGTGATCCGTTTTCCGATACGCCGAGCTGCGTGCTGTTTGTGGGCATCAACGGCGCCGGCAAGACCACAACGGTCGGCAAGATTGCGAGCGCCATGGCTGCCCGCGGCAAGAACGTGGTGATCGGTTCTGCCGATACCTTCCGCGCCGCCGCCATCGAGCAGCTCGATGTGTGGGGTCAGCGCGCCGGCGTCCCCGTCATCAAGCGCGATCGTGGTTCCGACCCGGCGAGCGTGTGCTACGACGTGCTCGATGAGGCCGATAAGCGCGGCAGCGACCTGGTGCTCATCGATACCGCCGGTCGTCTGCACACAAGCCCCGAACTCATGCGCGAGCTTGCCAAGGTGGTTAACGTGACGCGTAAGCGCGCCGCCAATATGGCCGCCGGCCCCATGCCCGTCTCGGTCGTGCTCGTGATCGATGCCGCCACCGGCCAGAACGGTCTGAACCAGGCGCTCGAGTTTAACGAGGCGCTGGGCCTGGACGGTATTATCATGACCAAGCTCGACGGCACGGCTAAGGGCGGTATCGCCATGGCCGTGGCTGAGAAGCTCAAGCTCCCGATCCTGCGCATTGGCGTGGGCGAGCAGGTCGATGACCTGCAGGAGTTCAATGCCAAAGATTTCTGCCGCGCCCTGGTGGGCGAGTCCAATTAAGGAGTAACCAGTGTTTGATTCTCTGAGCGATCGCCTCAACGACACATTTGACCGCCTGCGCGGCAAGGGTAAGCTGACCGAGGCCGATATCACCTCGGCCATGCGCGACATTCGCATGGCGCTGCTCGAGGCCGACGTTAACTTTAAGGTCGTCAAGGAGTTCGTTGCTAAGACCAAGGAGCGCTGCATGACCGCCGAGGTCATGGAGTCGCTGTCGCCGGCGCAAAACGTCGTCAAGATCGTGCTCGACGAGCTCACCGAGATGCTTGGCTCCACCGAGAGCAAGCTCGTTTTTAGCAACCGCATTCCTAATGTCATCATGCTCGTGGGCCTGCAGGGCTCCGGTAAGACCACGGCTGCCGTAAAGCTTGCCTACCTGCTCAAGAAGCAGGGCCGCTCGCCGCTGCTCGCCGCGTGCGACGTCTACCGTCCCGCTGCTGCCGACCAGCTTGCCACGCTCGGTGGCGAGATCGGCGTGCCGGTCTTCCGCGG
>DXLV01000054.1 GCA_019414545.1 Collinsella sp.
GATGCCGCGGACGAGAGTGACGACCATGTGATGGGTGAGCTCGCCCTGCAGGGCGTGCCGACCTCGCCTTCGGCCGAGATCGCCATCTGCCTGATCATGTGCGCGACCGATGCTGCAAGCGACGGCGACAAGCAGGAGGCTACGCGTCTGACGGTCCGTGCCCGCGACCTGGTGGGCGAGGAGGCATGCGCGGCGATTATCAAGCTGGTGCGCGAGAGCGATGCCGAGCTTAATGCCGAGCGCAAGGCAAAGCGCGAGGCTGCGGGCTCAAACGCCGATGGCGCCAAGGAGGCCGGCGATGCCCAGTAAGCGCGAGCGCAAGCTCATTTCCAAGAATCGCTCGGCACATCACGAGTACTTTATCGATGAGACGTTTGAGTGCGGTATTGAGCTGAGCGGTACCGAGGTCAAGTCGATTCGCGAGCGCGCGTGCCAGATTACCGATACCTTTGCACTGATTCGTGGCGGGGAGTGCTGGCTCGTCGGCCTACATATCCACCCTTATAGCCATGGTGGCGTGTGGAATCGCGATCCCGACCGTCGGCGCCGTCTGCTGCTGCACCGCAAGGAGATCGACTTTCTTGACGGCAAACTTCGCAACCGTGGTTATGCGCTGGTTCCGTTGGAGCTCTACTTTAATACCGACGGTCGCGTAAAACTGCTGCTGGGCCTGGGTCGCGGCAAGAAGCTCTACGACAAGCGCGAGGACATGGCCAAGCGTGATGTCCAACGCGAGATCGACCGCGCCCTCAAGGAACGCAACCGCTAGGCGCTCTATATAAGTTGCGGTGGAATACGGACTGTTTTGCCTGTTTGAGGGGCTATTCAGTCCCTATTTCACCGCAGCTGCGGGTGTCTCATCTTTCTTACTGTTCTGACACATATGTTTCAAAGGCGGCGTCCGTTATGGGCGCTGCCTTTTTTGTGGGTACATACATCCATGAGGTTCCAACCCGAGCTAGGGGAGTGATCGTTATGGACAAAACTGCGTTCTTTACCATGCCGAGCGGCCTGTACGTGGTGAGCGCCGCGGCAGACGGGCTGCGCGCCGGCTGCGTCATCAACACTGCGGTGCAGGTGACGTCCATGCCGCCGCGCATTTCGGTTGCCGTGAACAAGGACAACGTCACCTCGGGCGTCATCGCTTCGGCCAAAGCGTTCGCGCTGACCGTGATCGATCAGACCGCCGATATGCTCTACATCGGTAACTTTGGGTTCCGCACCAGCAGCGATTATGACAAGTTTGCCAAATACGAGACCCGCGAGACGGCTCTGGGCATGCCCTATGTGCCCGAGCACGCGGCGGCCCTGTTTAGCTGCCATTTGATCGACACTGTGGATGTTGGCACGCATCTACTGTTTATCGGCGAGGTCGAGGATGCCGAGCGCTTGAGTGACGAGACGCCGCTCACCTACGATTACTATCACAAGGTCCTAAAGGGCAAGACGCCTCCGAAGGCGTCCTCGTATCAAGGCTAGAAATGTTTTAAAAATACTTGCATTATATTATTGAGAATCTATACTGATAAATGAAGTACATCACCAGTCGCGTTTGAGAGGAGAACATCATGGCTGAGGAGAAGAAGACGTATAAGTTCGTGTGCGTCGTTTGCGGTTACGAGGTTGAGGTCGATACGCCCGAGCTGCCCGAGGATTATGTGTGCCCGGTGTGCGGCGTCGGTCCCGATCAGTTTGAGCTCGTCGAGGAGTAGCTCGTCGGCACGCGGCTCACGGCAACACATAGCTCTGTCCAAGGGCCCCGGTCGAATTCTCGGCCGGGGCCCTTTTCCTCCGCCCCTAAGGGATCACGGTTGCTGTTGGCCGATCCTGTCTGTTGTGAGTCCGGCCGACCTTTTGTCTCAATCTGTAACATCTAACGGTGGAAATTGGGTCCACTTGTTACAGATTGAGACAAACGGAGCTGTCCCTCGGAATGATCTCGATCTGTAACATCTAGACATCAAAAGCGGGTCTAGATGTTACAGATCGAGACGTTTGCCTGGGTAGGTGCCCCGTCCCATTACATCCCTGTCAACAACACGACATCGAGAATCGTCACGATGGCACCGATCCCTACAAGCAGCGCGTTGAGTGGACGCGAGTTGGCGAATTTGCCCATGACGCGGGGTGAACTGGTGAGCCGTATGAGCACAAAGACCGTAATCGGCAGTTGAAGCGACAGCAGTGCCTGACTCCAGATGAGACCTTCAAAAGGATTTGGGACGACTAGGCACGCCGTCACTGCGCCGACGAAACAGGCCGCCACCCCGATCGAGGAATGTCGGTCGTGTATGTCGTATTCCTCGTCGAACATGCCCGCGGTGATGGTGCCCGCCGCCATACCCGCCGTCACACTACTCGAGAGGCCCGCAAACAGCAGCGCCACGGCAAAGATGGTCGAGCTTGCCGGGCCCAGAATGGGGGAGAGCGTGGCCGCTGCGACGGCGAGGTCGTCTACGACCATGCCGTGCGCAAAGAAGGTCGTTGCGGCCAGGATGACCATGGCCGAGTTGATTGCCCAGCCCACGCCCATCGAAAAGAGCGTGTCGAAGAGCTCGTAGCGCAGACGTTCTTCGATAACCTGCTCGCCTTGGCCTTCGAAGTGCATGGATTGGATGACCTCGGAGTGCAGAAAAAGGTTGTGTGGCATAACGACCGCACCCAGGACGCTCACGATAATCGCGGCAGAGCCAGTGGGCATACTAGGCGTGATCCAGCTTGCGGCGGCTTGCGGCCAGTCGACCTTGACTAGTGCAAGCTCGGCCAAAAACGAGAGTCCTACCACGCCTACGAAGGCGATGATCCAGCGTTCGGCATGCTTGTAGGAGTTCGTCATGAGCATCGCCATCGATACTGCCGCCACGATGACGCAGCCCGCGCGCACGGGCAGCCCAAAGAGCATTTGAAGGGCAATCGCGCCACCCAGGACTTCGGCCATGGCGGTGGCGACAGTCGCGAGATAGGCACTGGCGAGTACCGTGCGTCCAGCGAAGCGGGGGAGGTAACGTGTCGTGGCCTCGGCAAGGCAGGTGCCTGTGGCGATACCCAGGTGCGCCGCGTTGTGCTGCAGCACAATGAGCATAATCGTGGACAGCGTGACGATCCACAGCAGCGCGTAGCCAAACTGCGAGCCCGCGGCCATATTGGAGGCCCAGTTGCCCGGGTCGATAAAGCCGACGGTCACGAGCAGCCCGGGGCCGATATGCCGCGCAATGTCTAGGCCTCCGTGACCGCCGGTGCGTCGGGAGCCAAAGTGTTGTTTGAGATGGTTGAGCATGGTGCGCTCCTGCGTATGGGCGGCGTGACGTCGCATCTGGGTCGTGCGGCGCCACGCGTCGGATTTGGGTTGGGGCTACTTGTGCGCTTTGCCCTGATTGGCCACGGCGTCGATCTTGGCGGCGATGGTCGCCGGGTCGCCGATGTAGCGCTTGTCGAGGACGTTGAAATCGGTATCGAAGGTGTAGACGAGCGGCACGCCGGTGGGGATGTTGACCTTGAGGATCTCCTCGGGCGTGAGGTGCTCGAGCTTCATGACGAGTGAGCGCAGGGAGTTGCCGTGTGCGGCGATGAGTACGCGCTTGCCGGCGAGCATCTGGGGGCGAATCTCGTCTTCGAAATAAGGCCAGGCGCGGGCGATCGTGTCCTTGAGGCACTCGGTATAGGGCAGCTGATCGGGCGCGACATCACGGTATTGCTCCTGGGTGTGGGGATCGCGCGCGTCGTCCGGCTCGAGTGCCGGCGGGCAGACATCGAAGGAGCGACGCCAGATGAGCACCTGTTCGTCGCCGTGCTCCGCCGCGGCATCGGCCTTGTTGAGACCCTGCAACGCGCCGTAGTGGCGCTCGTTGAGCTTCCAGGATTTGATGACGGGCAGCCACTCGCGATCCATTTGGCCGAGCACGATGTTGAGGGTGTGGATCGCGCGCTTGAGACGCGAAGTGTAGCAGACGTCAAAGTCGAAACCGGCTTCTTTGAGGGCGCGGCCGCCTGCCGCCGCCTCTTCGCGGCCCGTGTCGGTGAGCTCGACATCGGTCCAGCCGGTGAACAGGTTGAGCTTGTTCCACTCGGACTCTCCGTGACGGATAAGGACGAGTTGCATCGTCTGCTGGTCTGCTTGGTGCGCCATAGGGGCCTCCTTGATCTGGCACGGTGTGCGTGCCGTTTGCTTGACGCCGCAAAGGATACCCGTTTTAAGCTTAAAAGTTAACCAAGACTAACAAAATTGTTCTATTTGAATGGGATGGTGAAGGGGGGCTGCCGAAATGTCTCGATCTGTAACAACTAGGGATGGAAATTGGGCCTAGGTGTTACAGATCGAGACAAACTAAAACCGTCCCGCAGAAAATCTCAATCTGTAACATCTAGGCGCCAAAATTGGGTCTTCCTGTTACAGATTGAGATGTTTGAAGCGGTGAGCTTACAGGCCGAACTTGGGCGTCTTGTTGCCGCCCTTGAGGCCTGCTGTGTCGAGCCCCATCATGCAAAAGTCCGCATGGCCCTTGTTTCCAGAATGATTCAAAGGGGCCAGATGCATATGTGCCGGCTGTCCCTGCACTAAAACGTGTACGTCAGCCTCCAAAGATGTCAAATTTCGACATGTTTGGGGGCTGACGTACATGTTTGATAGCAAGACGTTGATGGTCGGTGTGCGTTACGCGATTGTTTCGAAACGGGTGGGAAACACAACGGGTCGGCGATGCTCCTAGTATGCCTATTCAACTGACTGTCTAAATATCTAGGGGAGGATCGCGATGCAGGCAGATTCCGCTCAGCAGCAGGGCCTTTATCGCCCCGAATTCGACCACGATGCATGTGGCATCGGCGCGCTTGCCGATATCAACGGTGAGCGCCATCACCAGATTCTGGACGACGCGCTGTCCATTCTGGTCAACTTGGAGCACCGCGGCGGTACGGGACTCGAGAAGAACACCGGCGACGGCGCCGGTATCCTGTTCCAGGTTCCGCATCACTTTTTCCGCAAAGAGGCTCAAAAGTGCGGCCAGATTCTGCCGGCAGAGGGCGACTATGGCGTGGCCATGCTGTTCTTCCCGCAGGACGACAAGGGCGTAGAGGATGCCCGTCGCGTGTTTGAGGAGGGCTGCGCCGAGGCCGGCGTGCCGCTGCTCTTTTGGCGCGAGGTGCCCGTCGACCCGCACGACTTGGGCGAGACGGCACGCGCCTGCATGCCCACCATTCTGCAAGCCTTTCTGGGCCGCCCCGACGACACGCCCGCCGGCGATGCCTTCGAGCGTCGCCTGTACGTGTGCCGTCGCACTATCGAGAAGAAGGCCGATGCCGAGTTTGCCCTGCGCGACAAGATCTTCTACGTCTGCTCCATGAGCTCGCGCACTATCGTGTACAAGGGCATGCTCGTCGCCACGCAGATGCGCCGCTTCTTCATCGACCTCAACGACGCCGCCGTCAAGACGGCCGTGGCGCTCGTCCACTCGCGCTACTCCACCAACACCACGCCCAGCTGGGAGCGCGCGCACCCCAACCGCTTTATCATCCATAACGGCGAGATCAACACCCTCAAGGGCAACGTCAACTGGATTCGCGCCCGCGAGCCCAACCTGTACAGCCCCGTGCTGCAGCACGATCTTGAGCGCGTGATGCCTATCATCAACCGCGAGGGTTCCGACTCCGCGATTCTGGACAACGTGCTCGAGTTTTTGGTCATGAACGGCCGTCCGCTCACGCGTGCCGCATCCATGCTGCTACCCGAGCCGTGGGACCACAACGACAATCTGAGCGAGGAACGCCGCGCCTACGACGCCTACCAGTCCATGCTCATGGAGCCTTGGGACGGCCCGGCGGCCATCGCCTTTACCGACGGTCGCACACTGGGCGCCGCCCTCGACCGCAACGGCCTGCGTCCCGCCCGCTATTATGTGACGCGCGACGGCCGCTTTATGCTGGCAAGCGAAGTGGGCACCATCGAGGTACGCCCCGAGAACATCCTGACGAGCGGTTGCCTGGGACCGGGCCAGATGCTCGAGGTCGATTTTGCCCGCGGCCGCGTGATCTACAACGACGAGCTGCGCGCCCGCTATGCCAAGGAGAAGCCCTACCGCGACTGGATTGCCGAGGAGACGCTGACCGTCGACGCGCTCGATGAGCCCGCCGCGCCCGCGTCCGCCGAGGATGCCGAGGTGCCCGCCGCTGTGCGCATGGCCAAGCTCGGCTACCACTGGGATGACGTCGACGAGGTCGTGCGTCCTATGGCCCAGCAGGGCAAGGCCCCGCTCGCCTCGATGGGCATCGACGCGCCGCTGGCTTGCCTGTCCAAGAAGACGCGTTCGTTCTTTGACTACTTCTATCAGCTGTTCGCTCAGGTCACGAATCCTCCGATCGATGCCCTGCGCGAGCACATGGTGACTTCGACCACGCTCTACCTGGGCAACCACGGCAACCTGCTCGAGGATTCCCGCACGGCCTGTCAGCTGGTGCGCTTGGAGCGCCCATTGCTCAACGATGAAGAGTTCGAGCATATCTGTGCCATCGACCGTGTTGGCTTTAAGACCCGTCGTTTCCGTGCCGTCTACCGCCGCGATGCCGGCGAGGGCGCGCTGCAGACTGCGCTCAAACAGCTTGCTGAGGACGTTGAGGCTGCGGTCCGCGACGGCGTGAACATTGTGGTGTTGAGCGATCGTGCCGCTGCGGGCGAGGTGCCCGTGCCGTCGCTGCTCGCCGTGGGCTGCGTGCACAACCACCTGATCCGCGCCGGCGTTCGTACTTTTGCCGACATCGTGGTGGAGTGCGGCGACGCCGTGTCTCCGCACGACTTTGCGGCACTGGTGGGCTACTCCGCGAGCGGCATCTATCCGTACAACGCACATGCGTGCATCCGCGATCTGGCGGCACACGGCGACCTGGACGTGACGGCCGAGCAGGGCATCGCCAACTACAACAAGGCTGCGACGGCGGGCATCGTCTCCATCATGTCCAAGATGGGCATCTCCACGGTGCAGAGCTACCATTCGGCGCAGATCTTCGAGGCCGTGGGCTTTACGCCGGAGTTCGTCAACGCGTACTTCGCCGGCACGGTGAGCCGTGTGGGCGGTATGGGTGTCGAGGACGTTGAGCGCGAGCAAAACGAGCGCTACGACGCTGCGCTCGCTATCCTTAAGAGCCCGGCTCCCGATCAGCTGCCTACGCTGGGCCTGACCAAGTGGCGCCCGCTCGGCGGCGAGGAACACCTCATCGACCCCCAGACCGTCTACCTGCTGCAGACCGCCTGCCGTGAGGACAGCTACGACACCTTTAAGGAGTACAGCGCTCGTCTGCACCGCACCGGCCGTGCCGTGCGCCTGCGCGACTTGCTCGACTTTAATGCCAGCGGCCGCACGCCGGTGGCACTCGACGAGGTCGAGCCCGCGCTCAACATCGTCCGCCGCTTTAACACCGGCGCCATGTCGTATGGCTCCATCAGCAAAGAGGCGCACGAGTGCATGGCCATCGCCATGAATCGCCTGCACGGACGCTCCAACTCGGGCGAGGGCGGTGAGGACCCGCGTCGCGAGACCCCGCTGGCTAACGGTGACTCAAAGAACTCCGCCATCAAGCAGGTGGCAAGCGCACGCTTTGGCGTGACGAGCCGCTACCTGTGCAGCGCCTTCGAGATTCAGATCAAGATGGCCCAGGGCGCCAAGCCCGGCGAGGGTGGCCACCTGCCCGGCAAGAAGGTCTACCCCTGGATCGCTGAGGTCCGTCAGTCCACGCCCGGCATCGGCCTGATCTCGCCTCCGCCGCATCACGACATCTACTCCATCGAGGACCTGGCGGAGCTTATCTTCGACCTTAAGAACGCCAATCCCGGTGCGCGCGTGTCGGTCAAGCTGGTCAGCGAGGCCGGCGTCGGCACCATCGCTACCGGCGTGGCCAAGGGTGCCGCCGACAAGATTTTGATCAGCGGTCACAATGGCGGCTCAGGTGCCGCTGCGCGCGACTCTATCTGGCATGCGGGCCTGCCGCTGGAGCTTGGCCTTGCCGAGGCCCAGCAGACGCTGCTGCAAAACGGCCTGCGCTCGCGCGTGGTGCTCGAGGCCGACGGCAAACTCATGGACGGCACCGACGTCGCTGTCGCCTGCCTGCTGGGTGCCGAGGAGTTTGGCTTTGCGACTATGCCGCTCATCTCCATGGGTTGCCTCATGCAGCGCGACTGCCAGCAGGATACCTGCCCGGCCGGCATCGCGACGCAAAACTGCCGCCTGCGTCACGGCTTCCGCGGCAAGCCCGAGCACGTTGAGCACTTTATGCTCTTTGTTGCCGAGCAGCTGCGCGAGATCATGGCGAGCCTGGGCTTCCGCACCGTCGACGAGATGGTCGGCCATCCCGAGTGCTTGCGCCAGATCGAGGTCCCGGGCAACCGTAAGGCCAACCTGCTCGATCTGTCGCCCGTGCTGGCGAGCGCGACCTGTGAGTTCGGTGCCCATATTCCGGGCGCCGACGGTCGTCACTTCCTGCCGCAGATGGCCGCGGACAGCGAGCTCGACAAGACGCTCGACTCCACGTTGTTCGTGCCCTACACGGCCAATGCCCGTGCGCACCTGCGCCCGATTCGTTTCCATGCCGACATCGCCAACGTTAACCGCTGCGTGGGCACCATTCTGGGCAATGCGGTGACCAAGGCGCATCCCGAGGGTCTGCCCGCCGGCTCCATCACCATCGATTGCGATGGTTCGGCCGGTCAGAGCTTTGGCGCCTTCCTGCCGCGCGGCATTACGCTCAACGTGTGCGGTGACGCCAACGACTACTTTGGCAAGGGCCTTTCGGGCGGCGAGGTGTCGGTGCGCCCCAACCCGCATGCGACCTACAAGTTCGACGAGAACATCATCGTGGGCAATGTTGCGTTCTTTGGCGCTACGAGCGGCCGCGGCTTCATTAACGGTCTGGCCGGCCAGCGCTTTGGCGTGCGCAACTCCGGTGCCACCGTGGTGGTCGAGGGCTGCGGCAACCACGGTTGCGAGTACATGACGGGTGGCCTGGCGCTCATCCTGGGCGAGGTCGGGCAGAACTTCGCTGCCGGTATGACGGGTGGCGTGGCCTACGTCTTTGACCAGTACGGCACGCTCGATGCCCGCGTGAACCACGAGAGCGTTGAGCTCAAGGCCCCGACTGCCGGCGAGCTGGCGCAGATTCGCGAGCTCATCCAGGAGCACGTGGACGCGACGCAGAGCCCGCGCGGCATTAAGCTGCTCTACAGCTTTGAGACGATGAGTAAGCACTTTGTGAAGGTCATTCCGACCGAGTATGAGCGCGTGCTGGCGATTGTCGCCGCCGCCGAGGCCGTCGGCAAGACGCATGCGCAGGCCGAGGAGCTGGCGTTTGACATTGTGACCGGTCGCGCGAGTGCCGCGGATGTCGCTCGCTTCGATATTGCGGGCAGTGCTGCGGGTGCTGCGTCCGTGGCCGCCAGCTCTGTTGCTTCGACCAAGAAGGAGGCGTAAGTGCCATGGGTAAGCCCGGTGCTTTTCTTGATATCGATCGCGTGGCCCACGAGCTTCGCCCCGTGGAGGAGCGCAGCCGTGATTTTGATCCCCTGTATGTGGAGCTCGACGACGACGCACGTCGCGCCCAGGCGAGCCGCTGCATGATGTGCGGCGTGGCGTTTTGCCAGATGGGCGCGAGCTTTGGCAAGGCACGTCCGAGCGGCTGCCCGCTGCACAATTTGATTCCCGAGTGGAACGAGCTGGTGTACCGCGGCCGCTGGGATGAGGCTGCCGAGCGCCTGTCGCTCACCTCGCCCATGCCTGAGTTCACGAGCCGCGTGTGCCCGGCGCTGTGCGAGGCCGCGTGCAACCTGGGTTCGGTCGATGGCCAACCCACGACGATCCATGACAACGAGCGTGCGATCAGCGACCATGAGTGGGCAAACGGTGGCCCGCGCCGCTTTGAGCCGGCGGGGGAGGGCGCACCCACGGTTGCCGTGGTGGGCTCCGGTCCTGCTGGTCTGGTGGCAGCATGGGAGCTTGCGCGTCGTGGCGCCCGCGTGACGGTGTTTGAGCGCGACGACCGCCCCGGCGGCCTGCTCATGTACGGCATTCCCAACATGAAGCTCGAGAAGTCTGTGGTCGAGCGCCGCGTGGCACTTATGCGCGAGCTGGGTATTGTGTTCGAGCTGGGCGCCGACGTGAGCGATCCCAAGGTTACCGCCAGGCTCGACGACTTTGACGCCGTCGTGGTGGCTGCCGGCGCCCGTGCTCCGCGTGGGATTTCGGCTGCGAACATTGATGCCCCGGGCGTGGTGTATGCCGTGGACTACCTGACGGCTTCGACCGTCTCGGTGCTCGATGGCGGCGAGCCCGCCATCGACGCGCGCGGCCTGGACGTCGTGGTCATTGGCGGTGGCGATACCGGCAACGACTGCGTGGGTACCGCGGTGCGTCAGGGCGCGCGCAGCGTGCGCCAGTTTGAGTTCTTGCCGGCTGCGCCCGATAAGCGCGCGGCGAACAACCCCTGGCCGCAGTGGCCCAACGTTAAGAAGACCGACTACGGCCAGCAGGAGGCTATCACTGCGATGGGTGGCGAGATGCGTGCCTGGGGCGTGGATACGCTCGAGGTGCTGCTGGACAAGAAGGGTGCGGCTGCGGGTCTGCGCGTGGTCGATCTGGACTGGTCGGCGGGAAAGCCCGAGCGCATCGCGGGCTCTGAGCACGAGGTGCCTGCGCAGCTGGTGCTCATCGCCTGTGGCTTTACAGGCCCGGAACACGGTGTGTTCGATGCAGTGAGCGTGCCTGTTGCCACCGCTGGTCGTCCGCTGCCGGTGATGGCTGCCGAGGGCTCGCATCTCGCGGCTCGCACGGAGGGTGTCGCCGCGGATGCCGCGCCGGTGTATGTGGCGGGTGATGCCCGCAACGGCAGCTCGCTCGTGGTGAACGCTATGGCCGATGCCCTGGCCTGCGCTGCCGAAGTCGCCGACGCGCTGGAGCTGTAAAGTAGTCACGGAGATATTCAACAATCGAATCGGCAAGGGCTGTCCCTAACTGCCGGCACAAAAGGAACGTCCCTAAGTGCCGCCTAAGTGCCGGCAGTTAGGGACGTTCCTTTTAATATGAGCAGGACATTGTCAAGAGGCAAAATCGGGCC
>DXLV01000055.1:0-7854 GCA_019414545.1 Collinsella sp.
GTCGAAGAGGTGCTTGAACACCACGCTGCCGTGCAGGCCGTCGTGCTCGAACTCGTTGGTCACCCAGGCATGCGAGTTGCCCACGCGGCTGAGCGTATCAAGCTGCAGGCCCGAATCCACGTACATGTCGTCGAAATACACCGCGGCCTGCAGGGGCACCTCGTTGCACGCCAGTCGCTGCGGGTCGTAGATCTTGTCCCAGCTGGTGTCTTCCATCAGCAGGTCCATGGCGGGCTTGAAGGGCTTGAGCTCGGGCATCTGCTCGAACATCCACGGGAACATGGCCTCGCCGGTAAACATGAGCGGGCGCGCGAGGGTGTCGAACTCGGCGCGATGGGCCTTCTCCTCTGCTGCGGCCCAGCCAATGGGCATAGTGTCACCGTCGGCGTATATGAACTCCTGCAGCGTCCAGTACAGCGGATTCGTGCGCGTGTTGGTGCGCTCGAAGGCGCGCATCAAAAAGTTGTCAGATACCGAGGCGTCGCAGGTCAGCGTGCCGTCGCCATCAACAAAAGCGTGATCGATAATCCAATGCATGCGTTCAAAGCTCGGCTTCATGCCAAAGTCGCTGCCCATGAGCTGTAGGCGCTCGACCGTCATCGGCGAGCCGTCGGGCAGCACGGGCTTCTGTGCCTCGAGCGCATCGGCCAGGGCTGCCACGCGCTCGACGTCGGCGGGGTAGCGGTCGTAATACTGCTGCGTCTTGGCGGCCATGCGCGGGAAGGTGTGCGCGTAGACCTCGCTGGCGCTCGCCGGCACGTGGGGGATGCCGCCGCAGGTAAAGCTCGCCGCCACGCCCTCGGGGAAGAGCGACAGATAGCTCAGCGTCAAAAAGCCGCCGTAGCTCTGCCCGAGTGTGGCCCAGGGCTTGCCGCCAAAGCCCACCAGGCGCAGGTACTCAAAATCGCGCACGATGGAGCTGGCGAGGTGGCGCTTGAGGAAGTCCGCCTGCGAGCGTGCGGCATCGGAGCCTTCCGCCTCGGCGCGATCGCCCAAGGCGGCAATCGTGCGCCCGTCAACACAGCTGCTGCGTCCGGTGCCGCGCTGGTCGGGAAGGACCACGCTTGTGGGCGACAGCGGACGCGGGCTCTCGCCGCCGGGGCCGCCCTGCAAAAACAGGAGCAGCGGCAGATCGTCGTTGATGCGGTCGGGCGCGCAAACCACGCGGTAGAAGAGCTTGATGCTCTCGGGCGCGCCGGCGATGGGTGCCGGCATAGCGCCGCGGCGCATGGTACTGCCGACGGCCAGGAGCATCGGCTCCAGGCCGCGCCAGTCAAGGGGGACGTCGATGCTGTGGTCCTCGACGTAAAGGCCGGGGACGTGGTACGAAGCGATGAGGGCCATGTGAGTCTTCCGTTCGTTGCGGTGTTTCGGGTTGACCAATTCTACCGCCGCGGGCGAGGCCATGCGCAAATCGGCTACCATGGTTGCAAACTTCTAGGAGAAAGGGCCGCCCATGTCGGTCGATATAGCCACGTATGTCCACGATCTTGCCGTTGCCGCCAAGGCAGCGTCGGCCTCGCTTGCCACGGCGAGCGATGAGCAGCGTCAGGAGGCCGTGCGCGCCATGGCCGCGGCGCTGCGCGATGGCGTCGATTCCATCGTTGCCGCCAACGAGCTCGATATGTCCGCCGCGCGCGATGCGGGTACCTCGGCCGGACTGCTCGATCGCCTGCTGCTGACGCCCGAGCGCGTCGAGGGCATGGCCGCCGGCCTGGAAAAGCTCGCCGAGCTGCCCGATCCCGTGGGCCGCGTGCTCGACCACCGCGTGCTTGCAAGCGGCGTGGACCTGACCCGCGTGAGTGTGCCGCTGGGCCTGGTCGCTATGGTCTACGAGGCGCGCCCCAACGTGACGGCCGACGCCGCAGGCATCTGCATCCGTACCGGCAACGCCTGCATTCTGCGCGGCGGCTCGCTGGCCTATCACTCGTGTGCCATGATCGCCGAGCTGCTGGCCGATGCGCTCGAGGCCAAGGGCTTCCCGCGCGAGGCTGTGTCGATGATTGAGTCCACCGACCGCGAGGCCACTGGCGAGCTCATGAAGCTCCGCGGCATCGTTGATGTGCTCATTCCACGTGGCGGTGCAGGCCTGATCCAGCGCTGCGTGCGCGAGTCGCTCGTGCCGGTGATCGAGACGGGTACGGGCAACTGCCACATCTACGTGCATGAATCCGCCGACTTTGATAAGGCACTCAACATTATCGTTAATGCCAAGACCCAGCGCGTAGGCGTGTGCAATGCCGCCGAGTCGCTGCTGGTCGACCGTGCTGTGGCCGATGCGTTTTTGCCTGCGGTCGTTGCCGTGCTGCACGACCACGGCGTGCTCATTCACGGCGACGATGCCACGTGCGCCGCGTGCGCCGACGCCGGCTTTGTAGAGGGCGATGACTACGTCGCCGCGACTGAGGAGGACTGGGGTCGCGAGTACCTGGCGCTCGAGATGAGCGTGAAGGTCGTGGCAAACGAGGACGAGGCCATCGCACACATCAACCGCTACGGCACGATGCACTCCGAGGCCATCGTTGCCGAGGACACGGATGCTTGCGAGCGCTTCCTGGATGCGGTCGATGCCTCGGCCGTGTACGCCAACGCCAGCACGCGCTTCACCGACGGCGGCGAGTTTGGCCTGGGCGCCGAGATCGGCATCTCGACCCAAAAGCTCCACGCCCGTGGCCCCTTTGCCGCCGAGGCCCTCACCACCTACAAATACAAGCTCCGCGGCACCGGCCAGGTCCGTCCCTAACGCCCGCGCAAACAAAAACCACCACAAAGGTGCCTGTCCCCTTTGTGGTGGTTTTAGGTGGCGTTGACGGTTAGGCCTGGAAGGTATCTCGGTCGGGGGGCGAAGGACTGCATGGCCGCGATGGTGCGGTCAAAGAGCTCGGGGAGCTCCCAGCCCAACATCTCGGCGCCCTGCGAAATCACGTCGCGCGAGCAGCCGGCGGCAAAGCGTTTGTCCTTGAACTTCTTCTTGAGCGACTTGGTCGTAAAGTCCATAACGCTCTTGCTCGGGCGCATGATGACGGCAGCGCCGATCAGGCCGGTGAGCTCATCGCAGGCAAACAGGATCTTTTCCATCTGCAGCTCGGGCTTGGGTAGTGAGGTGTTGAAGTCCGACGTGTGCGTCTGGATGGCGCGAATGAGCTCGGGAGACGCACCTTCGCCCTCAAGAATCTCGGCAGCATAGATGGTGTGGTTAATGGGGTCGTCCTCATGCTCCTCCCAATCCAGGTCGTGCAGCAGACCGACGATGCCCCAAAACTCCTCGTTCTCGGGGTCGAACTCGCGCGCAAAGTAGCGCATAGTGCCCTCGACCGTCTCGCCATGGGTGATATGGAACGGGTCCTTGTTGTGCTCATTGAGCAGTTCGAACGCGCGGTCGCGGGTGATTCCGGCGGTAAGCGGCTCTGCCATAAGAGACTCCTTGTGCTCGTGGGTATCGATAAGAATGAATACTACTAGAACAAGAAAACCACCACAAAGGTGCCTGTTCCCTTTGTGGTGGTTTTTGGCGCGGATGGGTTAGTTGAGGGCGGCTTGGGCTAGGCGGGCTTCGGCGGCCTCCTCGGTGACGCCAAGGGCCACGGCGAACTCCTCGATGGAGCGGCGTTTGGCCTCCTTGAGTACGCGCATGTAGTAGGAGCTGGGTTTTTTATCAGCTTCCTCGGCCTGGCGAATGCGGTGCATCATGGTCTTTGCCACGCGGACCGTCTCGGGCGCGCCCAGCTTGAGCTGCTGCTTAAAGTGTGTCTCCTCAAGCGAGCTGTTGCGCTCGGTAAAGGTGTCGCACTCCAGCTCGTCATAGTGGCTCAGCAGGTGCTCGGCATCTTGCTGAGAGATGGCGGCGTGCAGACGGTCGGCCTGCGCCACGGGGTACATGAGGATCGTCTGCGCATGTCCCTGCTTGGTCTCGAGCAGCAGCATGGGCTGCGGTGTGTCGTCCCTAAAACCGACGACGGTGCAGACTCCCTGGCCCGGATGAATGACGTGTTGACCGATTGAGAACATGCTACCTCCAACTTATACGAATTTACGTATGTCTAGAATAACACGCTGACGTGCGCAAACCCGTACTTTATGCAGGAAAAGCACACAACTCTGATAGGTAAGAGTATTCGATAACAGACGCAGCTCATTCACACCTTTATGCATTTTCAACGCCTGCATAATCTGCAGGCAGACCGGCATCTTTGAGTGACTCCATACAAGCTGTAGTCATTTTTGTGCATATGCAATATCTATTAGCTTTACCCTGCGACAGTGCCCGTCGCTTGTGATAGAGTGCTACAAACTCTGGCTTTTGCCCTACGAGTGACCAAGAGCTCGGGGGCTTTAACACAAGGAGGATCTATGCCCGAGAAGATTGAAGAGCTGGTACGCGCTGCGCTTGCTGCGGCCCAGGAGGCCGGCGACCTTTCCGCATTTGAACTTGACGATTGCGCTATCGAGCGACCGGCTGACACTTCTCATGGCGAGTGGACCTCTACCATGGCCCTGAAGTCCGCCAAGCTGGCCCACTGCGCCCCGCGCAAGATCGCCGAGGCCATCGTTGCCCATATGCCCGAGGACCCCGCGATCGAGAAGGTCGAGATCGCAGGCCCCGGCTTCATCAACTTCTACCTCTCCGTTGCCGTCAAGAATGCCATCTTTGGCGAGGCTCGCGAGAAGGGTATGGACTTCGCTAAGTCCAACGTCGGTGGTGGCCTGAAGACCCAGGTCGAGTTCGTTTCCGCTAACCCCGTCGGCCCCATGCACATCGGCCACGGCCGCTGGGCCGCGCTGGGCGACTCACTCTGCCGTGTTATGGACCACGCCGGTTACGACATCCAGCGTGAGTTCTACATCAACGACCACGGCTCTCAGATGAACACCTTCGGCAACTCCATCAGCACGCGCTATATGCAGCTTGCCGACATCATCGCCAAGCAGGGCGTGGATATCGACGAGGCTCACAAGCTGCTGATTGCCGACCGCGACGCCTTCGTTGCCGACGAGAATGACGAGCATCCCGAGACTCATCCGTACCAGGATAACTTTGCCGAGACCCTTGGCAAGGACTCCTATGGCGGCGACTACATCATCGACGAGGCCGCCGAGTTCTGGCGCACTGACGGCGATAAGTGGGTCAACGCCGATCCTCAGGAGCGTATGGAGAGCTTCCGCGAGCGCGGCTATGTAAAGATGGTTGACAACATGCGCGACCTTTGCCATGCCGTTAACTGCGACTTCGATCGTTGGTTCTCCGAGCGCTCACTGTATGTGAAGGACACTGAGGGCGAGACCGCCGGCACCTCCGCCGTCGACCGCGCTTTTGAGAAGCTCGACAAGATGGGCTACCTCTACACCAAGGACGGCGCCCTGTGGTTCCGCTCCACCGACCTGGGCGATGACAAGGACCGCGTCCTGATCAAGTCCGACGGCGAGTACACCTACTTCGCCTCCGACGTTGCCTATCACTGGGATAAGTTCCAGCGCGTCGACCACGTCATCGACATCTGGGGTGCCGACCACCACGGCTACATCGAGCGCGTCCGCTGCGTCTGCGACGCTCTTGGCTATCCCGGCAAGTTTGAGGTTCTGCTGGGCCAGCTCGTCAACCTGCTGCGCAACGGCAAGCCCGTCCGTATGTCCAAGCGCAAGGGCACCATGGTGACCCTGCAGGAGCTCGTCGACGAGGTCGGTTCCGACGCCGCCCGCTACACGCTCATCTCCAAGAGCTCCAACCAGATGGTCGACTTCGATATTGAGGCCGTTAAGAAGCGCGACAACTCCAACCCGGTCTATTACGTGCAGTATGCTCACGCCCGCGTGTGCTCCATCCTGCGCCGTGCCGCCGACGTTACGCCCGAGCAGGCTGACGAGATGGGCATGAAGGCCGTCGCCGCCAAGGCCATCGGTGAGAACGTTGATTACTCGCTGCTGACCGACCCGACCGAGCTCGCCCTTTCGCGTAAGCTCAACGAGCTCACCGACCTCATCGCCAGCTGCGCTCGCGACCGCGCCCCGTTCCGTCTGACGCACTTTGCTGAGGAACTCGCCGGCGACTTCCACAGCTTCTACGCTGCCTGCCAGGTTCTGCCGAGCGAGGGCCGTCCCGTCGACCCCGAGCTTTCGCGTGCCCGTCTGGCCGCTTGCGACGCCGTCCGCGTGACGCTCGCCCTGGTGCTCACCCTTGTTGGTGTCTCCGCTCCCGAGCAGATGTAAGCTACGGGTCATTTGACCGCGCAAGTTTGGTTTAACTGAGGCCTATAAGCCCGATCTCCCACGGAGGTCGGGCTTTTTTCGCAAACGCCGACGTATTGATGAATTTGGAGCTGCTAGAAATACGAAACTATGCCGGTTTACTACGATGAATTGAGGAATTCTAACCACGCCGGCTTTTTGCTAAAAAGTGCAAGGCATCTACCTGCGGTTTTAGTTCAACAAGTTTCGGAGTGGTCGCGGTTGAGCGATTCATCGTAGTAAACCGCCATAGTTTTGGCGGAGGCAGTCAGATTTGTGGGTGGCAAACAAAGAGTGTCCCTTTTGACTAGTCGTTTAAGAACGTCCCCAATGACTAAGTTGCAGGTGGCGGCGGTTGTGTTACACTAACGCTGCGTAGTTGACGCAATCATCTCGATACAGATCAATGATGTCCGTCGTTTTGAACGGAACTAGACTGTTTAGCCGCCCTGAAGGTTTATGCAGGGAGCATGTGATCACAGGGCTTGAAAAGAAAGTTGAGCAAACACTGTGTCTGATCAACAGCAAGAAAACGAAATAACGACGACGCAGGCCGCTCCCGCTGCACCGGTTGCGTCGGACCAGGTCGCGGCGCCCGCGCAAGCCTCGGCTCCTGAGACGCCTAAGGCTGCTTCGACGCCTATGCCTGTAGCGGCTGAGAAGGCCGTGCCTGCAACTGGTGAGGAGGCTGCTCCGGCAAAGCCCAAGCGCACGCGCCGCACGGCCAAGCCTGCCGCTGACGGCGAGGAGGTCACCAAGCCAAAGCGCCGTACCACGCGCACGACGCGCGCCAAGCTCACCGTTGCAGCTGACTCCTCGGCGCCGATTTCCGATGAGGTCGCGCAGGCACGTGCGTTGGCGCAGATTAGCGAGGCTCAGGTGGTGCGCGCCCGCCGTCGTGCTGCCGAGCGCGAGGCCGCGGCTCTGACCGAGCTTGCAGCTCCGTCTGTACTCGAGACCCCTGCCGCCACCGAGGTTCCTGCCGCCGACCAGCCGACCGAGAAGCTGGCACCGCGCACACGCCGTCGCACGGCTGCTAAGGCCGAGCAGGTTGCGGAACAGGTAGTCCCCGAGCCCACTGAGACTTCGCTCCGTTCCGCGGCAGGGGAGGGCACATTGCCTGTTGAGCCCGCTGCGCCTGTCGAGGCCAACGAAGTTCCCGTTGTCGATCCGGCTTTGCGCCCGCACCGTCGCGGTCGCAAGCCCAAGGCCTTTGTCGAGGCAGAGAAGGCCGCAGCAGCAGCCGCCGCCGCTCGGGATGCTGCGGCGACTGCCAAGTCCTCAACTGCTGCCGATGCACCCGTCCAGGATGCTACGACTTCCGAGGCCGCTCCCGCCGATGCCGAGCCCGCCGATGCCGAGCCCGCCGATGTCCGTCCCGGTCGCAGCCGTCGTACTGCTGCTAAGCGCACGTCCAAGGCCAAGGCTGCCAAGAAGGGTGCGTCCGAGGATTCTGCCGAGACGACCGCCGATGCGTCGACTGATGTCGCCAAGGCCCAGGACGTCGAACAGCCTGCGTCCGAGAAGCCCAAGCGCGGTCGTAAGAAGTCCGTTAAGGCCAAGGCGTCCGAGCAGCAGGATGTCGAAGCGCAGGTTGATTCTGGCGCCGAGGCCAATGACGCCGCTGCGGCC
>DXLV01000055.1:7864-10484 GCA_019414545.1 Collinsella sp.
ATGTTGGCACCGCCGCAACCGATGGCGCCGCCCCCGCTGAGGGCGAAGACGGCACTCGTCCCAACCGTCGCCAGCACAAGCGCAACGACGAGCGCAACGAGCGTAAGGACGACCGCAACAACGACCGTCGCAACCGCCAGCGCGATCGCAAACAGCGCAACAAGGAGCGTAATGCCGCTCCCACCGAGCCCACGCTTTCGCGCGAGGAACTCGCGGCCATGAAGGTCGCTGAGCTGCGCGAGAAGGCTAAGGAGTTCGAGATCGAGACGACCGGCAAGAAGAAGGCCGAGCTCGTCGAGGAAATCTACGTCACCGCTGCGAAGGCCGAGGGCTTCCGCGACATCAAGGGCATTCTGCAGATTCGCCCGGACAGCTCCGGCATCATCCATGCCCATGGCTACATGAAGTCCAACGACGACGCCTTCGTGCCCGCCTACCTCATCCGCTCCGCGCGCCTGCGCACGGGCGACGTCATCGAGGGCTCGCTGCGTCCTTCGCGCGGCGGCGACAAGCGCGCCGGCCTCGCCAAAATCACGACCGTCAACGGTCTGGACCCCGAGCAGATTCGCAACCGTCCCAAGTTCGGCGACCTCACCCCGGTCTATCCCAACGAGCCGCTGCGCATGGAGCACGGCAAGGACTCTATTACCGGCCGCGCCATCGACATCGTGTCACCGATCGGCAAGGGCCAGCGCGGCCTGATCGTGTCCCCGCCCAAGGCCGGCAAGACCACGATCCTCAAGAAGATCTGCCAGTCTATCTCGATTAACAACCCCGAGGTGCACCTCATCTGCCTGCTCGTCGACGAGCGCCCCGAAGAGGTCACCGATATGCAGCGTTCCATCAAGGGCGAGGTTGTGGCGTCGACCTTCGATATGCCTGCCGACAACCACACCCGCGTGGCAGAGCTCGTCATCGAGCGCGCCAAGCGCATCGTAGAGCTGGGTGGCGACGTCGTGGTGGTGCTCGACTCCATCACGCGCCTCGCCCGCGCCTACAACTTGGCGGCGCCCGCCTCGGGCCGCATCCTTTCGGGCGGCGTCGATTCGGCGGCCCTATATCCGCCCAAGCGCTTCCTGGGTGCAGCCCGCAATATCGAGAACGGTGGCTCGCTTACCATCCTGGCCTCTGCCCTCATCGACACCGGTTCCAAGATGGACGAAGTCATCTTTGAGGAGTTCAAGGGCACCGGCAACATGGAGCTTAAGCTCGACCGCGACCTGGCCGACCGCCGCATCTTCCCGGCTATCGACCCCGTTGCCTCCGGTACGCGTAACGAGGACCTGTTGGTCGACGAGCAGATGCGTCCGTTTGTCTTTGGTCTGCGTCGCATTCTTGCCGGCATGAACAACACCGAGCGCGCAGCCGCATCGTTTATCAAGGGTCTTAAGGGCACCAACACCAACCAGGAGTTCCTGGTGCGTTCGGCCAAAAAACACAGCGACTACGAGCAGACGTTCTAGGTTGTCATCCACGCGCAGCGATAGTCATCAATGCGATAAAGGGTCGGGGCTTTGAGCCTCGGCCCTTTTCTATAGCGCCGCTCCGCGCTTATTTTTGACCGTAAGACCGACGAGCAGCAGGTTTCCCGTTTCAATCCGACATCGTCACTTGCAATCGACAGGACGGTTTCGCATAATAACTTTTAAGCTTCGCGACGGAAAACGCAGATGAAACGAACCATATACCGTTGCTTTGGGGCATAGCCCCGCTTCATCTTCTCTCGCGCAGCCAACTGAATGATGCGATTTGGGTGCTGGAAGATGGGGAGAGCTCATGGCTTCTTCTGATGCAACACAACGAGCAGTCCTTGCCGGACTTTCGTGCGGGATCGGCCTTGCCGCTCCCGTGGTTATGTATGCCGCGACGCTGCCGTTTTCGTCGGTGAACGAGACGGTCGTGGCGGGTGCAGTTCCCTTCGCCGTGGGCGCGGTGGCGGGCGTGGGTATCTATGCCGCCTCGCTGGGTATCTCCGAGTATCGTGCGCAGCGTGAAGAGCGTCTGTTCCAGCCCGATGCCATGGGCGGTGCCGCCAATCTCAATCAGCATCAAAGCGAGTTCAAGACCGCCTCGATTCCAGCTCAGCAGCAGGATGCGATTCCGTACGCTGCGGCTTCTGCTTCTCAGGCTCAGTCGGAGCAGTCTACCTCGGCATTCCTTTCCGGCCTGACTGGTGCGTTCCAGCGCCGTCATGCCGATGATGGTGTCCCTACCATCGCTCGAGCCGCAGATGCTATGGACGAGGCCGAGGCTTGGTCCATGATCGACAGCATGCTCGACGACGATTCGCCGGTGAGCTGCGACCCTGCACGCTCGCGCGACGTCTATCAAGTCGCCATCGACGAGCTCACCAACGGCGGGCAGACCGGCTCCTTCAATCGCGATGATATCGCCGCCGCGGCACGCGCCGTGTCGGGCTCCCAGGCCGCCCCTGCGGGCAGCACGGCGGCTTTCGTGGCACTCGTTGCCAACGCGGCAGCCAATAACGCCTACAGCGCTACCTCGGCGGACGCGAACGCTTCTGCCGATAATTCGTACGTTGATGAAGACATGACCGCGGACGAGGAGGCCGTTGCCGCCCGCCGTGCCGCCGAAAGCTCGCTTTGGGGCGCTCCTGCCC
>DXLV01000056.1:0-3782 GCA_019414545.1 Collinsella sp.
CTATAGCCGCATGGCTCGCGAGGGCGAGGAGTACAGCCGCGAGAAGGTGCTCGAGGAGGCTCGTGCCGCCGTCGAGGAGGCCTCTCGCGAGTCCACCGGTCGCCGCAAGAAGCGCAAGGAGAAGCGCGAGCGCGAGGCTGCCAAGGCTCAGGAGGAGCGCAAGATAGAGGAGGCGCTGGCCCAGGGCGTGAACCCCGAGGAGCTCGACGCCATCAAGGTTTCCCAGGGCGTTACCGTTCAGGAGCTCGCCGAGGCGCTCGACGTTCCGGCCAACGACATCATCAAGCGCCTGTTCCTGCTGGGTACGCCGCTCACCATGACGCAGTCCATGTCCGATGACCTCGTCGAGCTCGTTGCCGACGACCTGGGTCGTCAGATCAAGATCATCACCCCCGAGGAGGAGAACACCTTCTCGTTCTACGACGATCCCGCCGACCTTAAGCCACGCGCCCCGGTCGTCACCGTCATGGGCCACGTCGACCACGGCAAGACGAGCCTCCTCGACGCCATCCGTCACACCGGTGTCGCTGCCGGCGAGGCGGGCGGCATCACCCAGGCAATCGGCGCTTCGCAGGTTATGATCAACGACCGCAAGATCACCTTCATCGATACCCCGGGCCATGCCACCTTTACGGCCATGCGTGCCCGTGGTGCCAAGGTGACCGACATCGTCATTCTGATCGTGGCTGCCGACGACGGCGTCATGCCCCAGACCGTCGAGTCGATCAACCACGCCAAGGCCGCCGGCGTACCCATCGTCGTCGCCGTCAACAAGATCGATAAGCCGGGTGCCAACCCCGACCGCGTGCGCCAGGAGCTCACCGAGTACGGTGTCATCCCCGAGGAGTGGGGCGGACAGAACATGTTCGTCAACATCTCGGCGAAGCAGAAGATCGGTATCGACGATCTGCTCGAGACCGTGCTGCTCCAGGCAGATGTGCTCGAGCTCAAGGCCAACCCGGACACCTTTGCCTCCGGCAACGTCCTCGAGGCCAAGCTCGACAAGGGCCGCGGCTCGGTCGCTACCGTGCTCGTGACCCGCGGTACCCTGCACGTGGGCGATACGCTGGTCGCCGGCCTCACCTACGGCCGCGTCCGCGCCATGCTCGACCCCAAGGGCCGCGCCGTCACCGAGGCCGGTCCCTCCGACGCCGTCGAGATCCTGGGCCTGCAGTCCGTGCCCAACGCCGGTGACGAGTTCCGCGTGTTCGAGGACGAGCGCGAGGCTCGCGCCCTTGCCGACGAGCGTTCGCTCAAGGCCCGTATCGAGGAGCAGAGCCGCGTCAAGCACGTCACGCTCGAGAACCTCTTCGAGACCATTGCAGACGCCGAGGTCAAGGAGCTCAACCTGATCATCAAGGCCGACGTCCAGGGTTCCATCGAGGCCCTTCAGGATTCGCTCGACAAGATGGATCAGTCCGAGGTTCGTATCAACACGATCCACTCCGCCGTTGGTGCCATCAACGAGACCGACGTCGTCCTGGCCGACGCCTCCAACGCCATCATCATCGGCTTTGGCGTCCGCCCCGACGGTAAGGCCCGCTCCGCTGCCGAGCGCGAGGGCGTCGAGATCCGTTGCTACGACGTCATCTACAAGTGCCTCGAGGAGCTCGACGCCGCCCGTATCGGCATGCTCAAGCCCACCGAGGTCGAGGTCTCCACGGGTACCGCGACCGTCCTGGACACCTTCAAGGTGCCCAAAGTCGGTATCGCCGCCGGTGTCCGTGTCGAAGAGGGCGAGATCGCCGCGACCGATTCCGTGCGTCTGGTGCGCGACGGCATCGTGGTCTTCAACGGCAAGATCGCCTCGATGCGCCACTACAAGGACGAGGCCAAGAGCCTCAAGAGCGGTTCCGAGGGCGGCATTGGCCTGGAGAACTTCCAGGACATCAAGCCCGGCGACCAGATCGAAGGTTATCGCATCGACCAGGTTGCCCGTACCGAGTAGGGGGTAGCGCTATGAAGCAAACGCAGGCAACCCGCCGTCTGGGCGAGCAGCTTCGCGAGAAGCTCGGTTATATCCTGCTCTTTGAGGTTTCCGATCCGCGTCTCGACCTGGTTACTTTGACCGCGGTCGAGGTCGCGGTGGACCGTTCGTTCGCGCGTGTGTACGTGTCGTGCGATGCGAGCCGCTACGACGAGGTCATGGAGGCGCTCGCAAGCGCTAAGGGCCGTATTCGCAGCCTGTTGGCTCGCTCGCTCGATTGGCGTGTTACGCCCGAGCTCGATTTTCGCATCGATCGCTCGACCGATGAGGCCGAGCGCATCACGCGTGCGCTGGAAAACGTTCCCGCCACGCTTGCGATCGAAAAGGACGAGGACGGCTATCCGATAGCGGATGCCGCCCAGGAGGCAGCTTTAGATGACTAATTCCGCCGACCTCGCCTCGTGCGAGTCTGCAGATATTCAGCGACGCATCCTCGAGCTCATCGAGGATGCGTCCTCCATTGCGATTTCGGGACACACTTCTCCCGATGGCGACGCCCTGGGCTCCGTGCTGGGTCTGGGCCTCTCGCTTATGAAGTTTTTCCCCAACAAGGACATTGCCCTGCTGCTGGCAGATGATGACCCGGTTCCGCGCATCTACCGCTTTATGGAAGGCTCCGATCGCCTGGTACCGGCATCTGCGTATACCGGCAATCCGGACCTGTTCATCTCGGTGGACGTACCGGTCGTCGAGCGTCTCAATAATTCCGCCGAGGTGCTTCGTCGCTCCAAGCATGTGGTGTGCTTCGATCACCATCCGGCGCGCGAGGAGTTTGCCGAGCTCAGCCTGAGGCGCGTCGAAGCTGCAGCCTGTGCCATGATCATCGACCGCTTCTTGGACAATTGCGGCATTGTCGCACGTGATGGCGTTGCGACCTGCCTGCTGTGTGGCTTGGTTACCGATACCGGCCGTTTCCAGTACCAAAACGCCGATGCCGCCGCGTTCCATGCAGCCTCGCGTCTGGTTGCCCACGGTGCCGATCCGGCGCGTGTGGCACTCGAGGTCTACCAGAGCATGCGCGTTGAGTTTTTGCACCTCAAGTCCATCGTTATGGGCCGCATCAAGACGGTGGCCCACGGGCGCGTCGCGTATAGTTACGCGTACCAGAGTGACCTTGAGGCCTGCGGTGTCACCTCGGATGAGTGCGACGGCCTGGTTGACGTGGTGCGCTCGGTGATGGGCGTGGAGGTCTGCCTGTTCCTGAAGGGCATTGAGGGCGATACCAAGGTGCGCGGCAACCTGCGCTCCAAGGGCGACCTCAACGTGTCCGAGATCGCTGCTGCATTTGGCGGAGGCGGACATCCCGCTGCCGCCGGTTTCTCCAACAACGGAACGATTCTCGAGACGCTTACCGTGGCACTTCCCATGCTGGCCGAGCTGGTGGGGGAGGATCCCGCTTCGGTGACCGTCGAGCTTTAACTTTTTGGATGGTACATGGCTCGTCGTACACCTTCTCAACTGAATATGCTGCTCGCCGTCGATAAGCCGGTGGGCTGCACGTCCCACGATGTGGTTTCGAAATGCCGGCGCGCCCTCCATGAGCGGCGCGTCGGCCATGCCGGCACGCTCGACCCCATGGCATCGGGTGTCATGGTGGTGGGTGTTGGCCAGGCCACCCGTCTGCTGGGCATGCTAACCCTCGATACCAAAAGCTATGTCGCCGACATCTCGTTTGGCGCCGAGACCAATACCGATGATGCGGAGGGCGAGGCAGTCCGCACGGTGGCTGTTGCCAACGAGCTCCGCGATCCTGCCTATGCCCGTGAGCGCCTGGCCGCCATGCTGGGTCCGCAGA
>DXLV01000056.1:3792-9953 GCA_019414545.1 Collinsella sp.
TGGCGTTCGCGCCTACAAGTCTGCTCGCGAGGGCAATGCGGTGGACCTACCTCCGCGTCCCGTCGAGGTCTATGCCGCCGACCTGATCGCCGTGGGCGGCGAAGGTGATACGTGTGTGTGGACCGTGGCGTTCTCGGTGAGTAAGGGCACCTATATCCGTGCGCTCGCTCGCGACTTGGGCCGCGCCTGCGAGAGCGCCGCGCACATTTCCGCGCTGCGCCGCACGGCCTCCGGTGTTGTTTCCATTGGCGCTTGTCATGCGGTCGAGGAGCTTTCTCCCGAGTCCGCGGCTGGCTTTGCCCTGGATCCCATTGCAGCCCTGGGCGCCACGCGTGTTGACTTGCCTGGCAATCTTGCCGACGATCTGCTCTGCGGCCGACGCATTCCCGTTGAGCGTGCGCTTGCCGATTTCGATACCTCGAAGTCGCCTTTTGCGTTGGTGCTCGATGAGGGACTCAAGGCGCTTGCCCGCATTGAGAGTGGCCGCTTTGTCATGGAGCACGTGTTTCCGCAGGCAATCGGCGGTGTTCGATGATGTTGTCCGCTCGCGAGCTCGCGCGTATCTTTTTCGCGGGCGAGTCGGACGAGGCTCGCATCGTCACTGCTGATGCGTTTGATGAGTGCGAGCACTTGGCTGCCGCATCGATTGCCATCGGCGTGTTCGATGGTGTGCACCGTGGACATCAGGAGCTCATTGCGGCGCTTGTCCGTGATGCCCGTGCCCATGGCTGCAAGGCGGTCGTGGTCACTTTCGATCCCGACCCGGACGTTGTGGTGAGCCCTTCGCCCGCTCAAAAATTGATGACGACGGCCGACCGTCTACATGCCTTGGCTCAGACCGGGGTCGATGCAGTGGTGGCCGTTCCCTTTACGCCTGAGGTTGCGGCACTCGACCATGTCGGTTTTCTCGCACTGCTGTCACGCGTGGTCGACATTCGTTCGATTCGCGTTGGCAGCGATTTTAGGCTGGGTCGTGGCGGTGCTTCTGGTGTTGCCGAGATGCGCACCTGGGGTGCCGAGCGCGGCGTTGACGTATACGGGCACGACCTGCTTTGCGAGGGCGGTGAGGCCATTTGCGCCACCCGCATTCGTCATGAGCTGGGACAGGGCCATGTGGAGCTTGCTGCTGAGTTGCTCGGCCGCCCGTATATGCTGCGTGGCGGTGTTGTTCGCGGCCGTCATGAGGGTTCTGGCATGGGCTTTCCCACGGCAAACCTGCAGGTTCCCGACGGCATTCAGGTGCCTGCCGATGGCGTGTATGAGGGCCTGGTGCTCGTCGATGACACCGTATGGCCTGCTGCCGTTAACGTCGGCCTGCCGCCGACGTATGCCGACGATGCCGCTTCATCGCATCTCGAGGCTAACTTAATTGGTTATACGGGCGACCTGTACGATGCTTCCGTTTCGCTGGCGTTTACGCGCTGGCTGCGTCCCTCGCGTGTGTTCGAATCGCTGGATGAGTTGATTGCGACCGTCGAGGGGAATATCGAGGACATTCGTCACAACTTGGGTGAGCAAGGGGTGGGCATCCGTGATTAGCGATGAGGAAAAAGATCAGGTACGCGCTGCGTCCGACCTGGTTGCCATTGTGCAGGAAACGGTTGAGCTCAAGCCCCGCGGCCATGAGTTTTGGGGCTGCTGCCCGTTTCATGGCGAAAAGACTCCGTCCTTCCACATTATTCCCGCCACGCAGGTGTGGCATTGCTTTGGCTGCGGCGAGGGTGGCGACGTCTTCACCTATATCATGAAGCGTGAAAACCTTAGCTTTCCCGAGTCAATCCGTTATTTGGCCGATCGTGCGGGTATTGAGCTGCACGACACCGGAGATCGCCGCGAGCGCGGCACCAAGCGTGCCCGCATCTACGATCTGTGCGCCGAGACCGCCCAGTTCTACCACACCATGCTTATGCGCGGTAAGGATGGCCGTCCACGTGAGTACTTTGCCAGCCGCGGCATGGGTGGCGACGTCTGCCGCCGCTACTGCCTGGGCTTTGCACCGGGCCGTAACGCGCTGGTGTCGCACCTGTCCCAGGCGGGTTTTACCCCGCAGGAGATGATCGACGCCAACGTTGCCGTGAGCCGCGGGCGCGGGCAGCTTGCCGACCGCTTCTACGACCGCGTAATGTTCCCCATCTTTGACGAGCAGGGTCACAACATTGCCTTTGGCGGTCGCATCATGGGTGACGGCCAACCCAAGTATCTCAACACCGCCGAGACGAGTGTGTTCCATAAAAAGCGAAACCTCTACGGTTTTAATTGGGCCAAGGAGTTTATCGTCGCGCAGGATACCGCCATCGTGGTGGAGGGCTATACCGATTGCATCGCCTGCTGGGAGGCGGGGATTAAAAACGTTGTCGCCACGCTGGGCACCGCGCTCACGGAGCATCACGTCAAGACGCTCACTCGCTTTGCCAAGCGCATCGTGTACATGTTCGATGGTGACGCCGCCGGCCAAAAGGCCGCTCGCCGTGCGATTCAGTTTATCGAGCAGGATTCTATGGACCTGCGCTGCGTGGTGCTGCCCGACGGCAACGATCCCATGGAGTTCATCACGGCGCACGGCGGAGAGGAACTGCAGAAACGCATTGACGCCGCCGAGCCCCTCATGGACTTTGTGTACCGTTCGCTGCAGGAGTCGAGCGACATCACCACGCCGGGCGGTCGCGCCAAGGCGCTGGAGGACGCTCTCACGCTCATCTATCCGCTGCGCGATAGCTATATGATTGACACGTACTTTATCCAGATTGCCGATCTGTTGGGTTTGGATCTGGAGACGGTGCGAGCGAGTTCGGGTCGCGTGTTTCACGATGTCGCCAAGCGCGAAGATGCGGAGCGCCGTCGCGAGCAAAACTATAAACGCCAGCGGGCACAGGCTGAGCGGTCCGGTAGCGCGGGCGGTCGGGCGTCTGGTTCGCAGGGGACATCTCGTGGTGCTTGGGCTTCGGGCGCGACTCCGGCCGTAGCGGCGCCGGTCGAGGAAGAACCGTACGACTGCGTCCCGCTCGATGCCTATGGCGCTGCACCAGTGGAGGTCGTTGACGACTTGCCGCCAATCGATGTGCCCGATGGTGTGGGCGCTGTGCCTGTGGCTGATGGTTTGGGCGCACCGGCTGCGGCGGCGCCGATGGTTCTTACCGATCTGGAGCGCAAGTCCTTGGCAGGGGAGCGCGAGCTGCTGACCATGCTCACGAGCTATCCCGACCTGTTCCGCACGTATGCCGACCGCATCTGCTCCATCGAGTGGGTTGACCCACGTCACGAGTCCATCGCGTGGGCCGTTCTGGCAACGCCGCCGGGAACCGATCCCGCAGCCTGCATGGATGCGGCGCGCTCGGTGTGTCCCGATGCGGCAACGCTTGTGAGTGCCGGGCGCATCTCGGCGACGAGCAAGCACCCCACCGAGACGAACATCGTGTTCATGCTCGATACGCTCGAGCTCTACACCATCAAGCGCCGCATGCGTGCTGCACAGGCCAGACTGCGCCAGGACCGTTCACTCGATGGTGAGGCCCGTCGCGCGCTGACCGTTCAGGCCGCGCAAGATTCGCAGCGTCAACGCGAACTGCAAAAGTCGATCGGCGGCGTGGCGGACCCGTTCCGTTTGATCGGCCTGGAGGCTGCAGGCACCGAATAAGCCTAAATGTTGTGGTCAACCAGCGTATTCTCGCCTATATCCAGCCCTCTTTATGGGTATAGACGTCAATGTGTGTGCTAAAGTATTGAGTCCTGTGGACTATGAAGGGAGAATCTGTGCCAAAAAAGACTGAGAGCACGGGTACTGGGCTGGAATCCTACGTTGCAAAGCTCATGGGCAACGGCTCAAACAGGACTTCGGTAACCGAGGACGAGATTCAGGTCGCCCTGAAGGATATCGATGTTTCTGACGAGCAGCTCACAGCGGTGTATTCCGCGCTGCGCAACAGCGGCATCCAGATTATCTCCGCGAGCGGTAACGACGACGCCCCCATGGACGTCGACGATGACGATAACGATACCGATACCGACGATTTCGACGACGACGACGAGCACGATTCCGGCTCGCTCGACGATCATGAGCTCAAGATGGCCCGCCAGGCCGACGCCGAGATGGGTTCTTCCAAGAGCAAGAAGAAGCGCACCGTGCGCACGTCCCGTTCGCGTTCGCGCGTGCGCGGCATCGACGCCTCCACGGTGATGCTGACCGGCGACCCGGTCCGTATGTACCTCAAGGAGATCGGCAAGGTCGACCTGCTGACCGCCTCCGAAGAGGTCGATCTGGCCATGAAGATCGAGGCCGGTCTTGAGGCCACCGAGAAGCTCGAGGCTGCCGATGCTGGTGAGCTCGAACTCACGCGTGCCGAGATGCGTCGTCTTACGCGTATTGAGAACGTGGGCCTCGAAGCCAAGCAGGCGCTCATCAGCGCAAACCTGCGTCTGGTCGTCTCCATCGCCAAGCGCTATGTCGGTCGCGGCATGCTTTTCCTGGACCTGATCCAGGAGGGCAACCTCGGTCTGATTCGCGCCGTCGAGAAGTTCGACTACCAGAAGGGCTTTAAGTTCTCCACGTACGCCACGTGGTGGATCCGTCAGGCCATCACGCGCGCAATCGCCGACCAGGCCCGTACCATCCGTATTCCCGTGCACATGGTCGAGACCATCAACAAGCTCGTCCGCGTGCAGCGCCAGCTTCTCCAGGACCTGGGTCGCGACCCGACCCCCGAGGAGATCGGTGCCGAGATGGACATGAGTGCCGACCGCGTCCGCGAGATCCAGAAGATCTCGCAGGAGCCCGTGTCGCTCGAGACCCCCATCGGCGAGGAAGAGGATTCTCAGCTGGGCGACTTCATCGAGGACTCCCAGGCCATCGTTCCGCCCGATGCGGCCAGCTTCTCCATGCTGCAGGAGCAGCTCACCCAGGTGCTCGATTCGCTTGCCGATCGTGAGCGCAAGGTTATCGAGCTGCGCTTTGGCCTTGTCGACGGACATCCCCGTACGCTCGAGGAAGTCGGCCGCGAGTTTGGCGTCACGCGCGAGCGCATCCGCCAGATCGAGTCCAAGACCTTGGCGAAGCTCCGCCACCCGAGCCGCAGCAGCAAGCTCAAGGACTATATCGAAAGCTAAGTCAGCAAGAGGCGCCTTCAAGCACATCCGCTTGGGGGCGCCTTCATGTAGTCGTTGGGGACGTCCCCAATGACTAGGTCGGAAAAAATCTCAAAAAAGTTCTTGCCCTAAGCTGATTCGTCCGTATAATAAACTTCGTTGCTTGAGAGCACGCACCTATTCCTCGGTAGCTCAATGGTAGAGCACGCGGCTGTTAACCGCGCTGTTGTAGGTTCGAGTCCTACCCGGGGAGCCAGAATTTCTCAGCCCATTCCGCTGGGCTTTTAAATTCCTCGGTAGCTCAATGGTAGAGCACGCGGCTGTTAACCGCGCTGTTGTAGGTTCGAGTCCTACCCGGGGAGCCAGGTTGTAAAACCCGTCGCTTATGCGGCGGGTTTTTTCATGCCGCGACCACTTGACTCGAACGTTGCCATATCAACATTTCGTGTCGAGGATGTAATCCCGCGACCCACCACCTCAACATGGCGCGGTCGTTGTAGAATATTGCAATGATTGCTCCCACGACATGGTGCCGCGAGCACCAGATAAGGAGATTCTTGTGTCTGAGACCATTAACGGCAGCCTGAGCGTCTCGAACGACGTTATTGCCGATATTGCCGGTTATGCCGCGATGACGTGCTATGGCGTCGTTGGTATGGCTGAGCAGCTCCAAGGCGCCGAGAGCGTGCGCCTGCTTGCCGGTCAGCGCCTCCGCAAGGGCGTGCTTGTCTCCGCCGACGAGAACGGCCTTACGGTCGATCTTCACGTCGTGCTCGAGAACGGCGTCAACATGAAGTCCGTCTGCCACAATCTTTCGAGCTCCGTTGCCTTCACCCTGCAGGAGATCGCCCAGATCGATCCCGCCAGCCTTAAGATCGGCATTCACATCGACGCGCTCAAGAGCCGTCTGAACTAGCATCCGAAAACGGAGATTCAAATACCCATGATTGCAAAGACCATTCGCACCTGTTTTCCGATCGCTGCGGCTGCTGTTTCCGACAAGGCCGAGGAGATCAACAAGCTCAATGTCTTCCCCGTACCCGACGGCGACACCGGTACCAACATGTCGCTCACGCTCGCCT
>DXLV01000057.1:0-6552 GCA_019414545.1 Collinsella sp.
GATTTGAATCTATGCCCAATTAACAACCGTCAGGGAATTGTAATTGATGGTGAATGTTCAAAGGTAATTTGCAAAGACTAATTTGAATATTTCAGTTTGCTGTACTCATTCCTAGCAGGGTTTGGGGCGGGCACGCCCCAACAAGAAGCTGTCCCAAAGGGGCAAGAATGGGGACTGCGGACGATTTCTTGGACCGCTACGCGGCCCTTCCCAGCGCGGCGCGGAACTCGGCCGGCGTGCGGCCGCCGAGCGCATCGCTGCGCCTCTCCGTATTGTAGCGGCCGATCCAGGCCCCGAGCTCCTCGATGAAGCGGGCGGGGGCCCAGCCCGACCAGTCCCTGCCGTGCCAGAACTCCCTCTTGAGCAGGCCGAAGAAGCCCTCCATCGCGGCGTTGTCCGGGCTGCAGCCCTTGGCGGACTGGATTGGCTACACTGATGTGGACAGTTCCGGGAGGGGCGCAAGAGACGGGAAGGCCGTGTGCGCGTTCCTGCGTGAGGGCCGCGGGGAGGGGCTGCCTGGGTACGGCGCCTGTCAACTCGGTCTACGTCTTTGATGACCGGGTCGTACTCAATATCAACTTCACGGATGATGCCAAAACGGTCACCCGTGAGGAAGTGTTGGGTTCGAGTGCTATGGACAATGTTCCAGCATGCTGGGATCGAATTCGCTTGCCGGGATCACGCGGTAGCCGTGGCGCAGGAGCAGGTCAACGAAGACACCGTTACCCGTTGTGAGCGTGCCGCTGAAGGATCCGTCGTAGATATGGCCCACGCCGCACGACGGACTGCGATCCTGCAAAATGCACGCAACAATCTCGGACGGGCCGCCCGCCTGCTCGCACATATCGAGCGCACGTTGAGCACCCTGGCGAAACTCGCGATCGACTGAGGTGCCCTCGCAGGTACGGACTTCGCCGTTCACAATCTCGGACGGCTTGCGCGGTGTGGGCAAGCCACCAAAAACCTCGGGGCACAACAAGAGAACCTCTGTCCCCGTTCGCTCGCAGGCCTCGACCAACGCGCGATGGTAATTGTCGAGCCCGTTATATTTGCAGCTCTCTCCCATCAAGCAGGCACTCACCACGATCTTCATACATATCCCTCCCAAACAAAACGCCCCATTTGAGATAGAAACTCAAATGGGGCGTTCGACGTTGTGCAACCAGCCTTACTGCTGCTTTGGCATCAGCGGATTCTCGCGCGTGAGGAGATTCATGAACTCCTCGCCCGTGATCGTCTCCTTCTTGTAGAGATAACGAGCAAGCTCGTGGAGCTTGAACTTGTTCTCCTTCAGAATCTGCAGGGCGCGATCGTGCGCGTCCTCGATCAGCTTGGCAACAATCGCGTCCACACGCTCGGCCGTGCCGGGGGCGCAGGTGAGCGACGTGTCCTGGTTGAGGTACGCATTCTGGACGGTACCGAGCGCCATCATGCCAAACTCGTCGGACATACCAAAGCGAGTCACCATGTTGCGGGCGAGCTTGGTTGCCTGCTCGATATCGTTGGCGGCACCGGTCGTCATCTCGCCAAAGATGAGCTCCTCGGCCGCACGGCCGCCACAATAGACGGCGAGCTTGTCCAAGACCTCCTGGCGCGTCGTCAGGAAGCGCTCGTCCTCCTCGACCTGCATGGTGTAGCCCAGAGCACCACTCGTGCGCGGCACGATGGTGATCTTAGTGACCGGGGCAGAGCCCTTCTGGCGGGCGGCAACGATGGCATGGCCGATCTCGTGGTAGGACACGACCTGCTTCTCATGGTCGGACAGCACCGTGGACTTACGCTGCTGACCAGCAATGACGACCTCAACCGACTCCTCAAAGTCGTCCTGGGTCGCGCGTTTACGACCCTCGCGGACCGCGCGCAGGGCGCCCTCATTGATGATGTTGGCCAGGTCGGCACCCGAGGCGCCGGGCGTGGCGCGGGCAATCGCGGTCAGGTCGATCGGCGGCTGCGTCTTCACGCTCTTGGCATGCAGCTCAAGAATGTTCTTACGTCCGGTCAGGTCGGGCAGCTCAACGGGGATGCGGCGGTCGAAGCGGCCGGGGCGCAGCAGGGCCGGGTCAAGGCTGTCGGGACGGTTGGTCGCAGCGAGGACGACGATACCCTTGTGGTTATCGAATCCGTCCATCTCGGTCAGCAGCTGGTTGAGCGTCTGCTCGCGCTCGTCATTGCCGCTAAAGCCGCCGCCATCGCGCTTCTTACCGATCGTATCGATCTCATCGATAAAGACGATACACGGGGCCTTCTCCTTTGCCTGTTTAAACAGGTCACGCACCTTAGCAGCGCCGCGGCCAACAAACATCTCAACGAACTCAGAGCCCGAAATGCTAAAGAACGGCACGCCCGCCTCGCCGGCCACAGCCTTGGCAAGCAGGGTCTTACCGGTACCCGGAGGGCCGACAAGAAGAGCACCGCGCGGCAGCTTGGCGCCGATCTCCTCGTAGCGCTGCGGCTTCTCCAGAAAGTCGACGACCTCCTTAAGGGATTCCTTGGCCTCTTCCTGGCCGGCGACGTCCTTAAAGGTCACGCCGACATCCTTGGAGGCAATCACGCGCGCGCCGGACTTACCCAATCCGCCGCCGCCAAAACCACCGCCGCCAAAGTTCATCGACGGGCCGTCATCGCCCATAGCCTTCTTCATGCGGCGGTTGAGCCACCAGCCAATCAGGAAGAAAATCGCCATGGGAAGAATGAGAGTAATCAGGTAGTAGGTCATCAGGCCCGAGCTCTTGTCGGGAACGACCGACTCCAGCGAAGCGCCAGACTCAAGCACGCGATCGGTAAAGCCCGCGTCATTCGGCACACCGGTCGTCTTGTAGGCGATGTTCTCGTCCTCGCCCTTTTTAGTGTAATAAATCGTGTAATCGTCAGTGTTGTACTCGACCTTGTCGACGCTCTTCTTATCAAGCGCTTTGACAAACGTCGAGTAATCGGTCTTCGTAATCTGCTGCGTGTGACCGATGTTGGGGAACAGAACGGTCGAGAGCACGAGGTAGACGACGAAGGCGATGAGCACGTAGAGGATCATATTCCGTCTACGTTTGTTGTCATCCATCTCCATCTGCTTGAACTCCATCTACTGGGGTTGATAATGCTTTCTAGAATACCCAACCAGGACGGCGATAAACCGACGCCGAGCACGAAAGGACAGAGATGGCATCACTGGAAGTCGGCAAGGTTCAAATCTACACGGGCGACGGCAAGGGCAAAACCACGGCCGCCTTGGGGCTGGCTTTGCGCGCCACAGGTTATGGGCTCAACGTACTTATGCTGCAATTTGCAAAGAAGCTGCACTGCGCCGAACACGATGCCGCGCCGCGTCTGGGGCTACGCATCGTACAGGCCGACCGCGACACGCCCGAGACTTGCGCCGCGCAGATCATGGAGCTCGCACGCGAGCAGATTAGCCAGGTAGACATGCTGATCTTGGATGAACTGGGAGAAGCCATGCGACGGGGCTTTGTGACGCGCGAAGATGTCGAAGCGTTGATTGCGATGAAACCGACCACCACAGAGCTCGTGCTCACCGGCCGCGGCTTGCTGCCCCTCGCCGACCTTGCCGACCTAGTAACCGAAATGCGTCCCATCAAACACTACTTCGACGAAGGCCTCCTAGCCCGCCAAGGCATCGAATACTAATTGATCCGAAGGGGACGGAGGCAAACGGATCATCGACATCACGACGGAGAGCAATGATCCGTTTTCCTCCGTCCCCCAGGGATCATCAGGCAGTGGCGCGGCCTAGCCAGTTGCCGCTGTGATGGTAGACGGTGAACATCGCGGCGGTGATTACCCAGGTTACGGGGTAGACCAGCAGCAGATGCTCGAGCGAGGGGTCGAGCGGCATAATCGCGAACACCCACGCCACGCGGAGCACGACCGTGCCGAAGATCGTGAGCATCATAGGCTGGAAGCTCACGCCAGCGCCTCGGATGGAGCCAGAGGCGTTTTCGATAATCGAGAAGATCGCGTAGAACGGCGCGATGAAATGAAGAATCGTCGTGGTGTAGGCCGAAATCGCGGCATCGTCGATGAACAAACGCGACAACGGACCCGAGAACACAAGCAGCACGGCAGACAGGCCACCAATGAGCATAAACGACAGCACGAGCGACGTGTGGTATCCCTTTCGCATGCGATCGTAATTGCGCGCACCAAAGTTCTGCGCCGAGAACGTAGTGATCGACACGCCGAGCGCCTCGGTCACCATCCAGATAATGCCGTCCAGGCGGCCGGAAAGGCCCCAAGCGGTCGTGACATCGGCACCAAACGAGTTGACCGACACCTGAATCAAAACGTTGGAAATCGAATACGCAGCAGACTGAAAGCCAAGCGGCAGACCACACGAGATCATGCTCTTACAAATGCCAGGATCAATGCAGAGTTTGGACAGTGAAAGCCGCCACGCACCCGGAGCGTGCATCATACGAATCACGATCATCGTGGCGTTGGAGCAAATGGTCAGCGCCACCGCGATGCCGCAGCCCAGAGCCTCCATATGAAGCACGGCAACAAAAAGAATGTCGAATGCCACATTGACGAAGCAGCCGGAGGCAATAATGACCGCCGGACCACGCGTGTCGCCCACGGCGCGCAACAGCGCAGTCCCCATATTGAGCAGCAGCGCCGCAAACATGGCGGCAAAGTAGCAACGGGCATACGCCACACCCTCGGCCAGCAGCTCATGCGGTGTATTCATCAACACAAGCATCGGCTCGACAAACACCATGCCCAGAATGGAAATGACAATGCCGCCCACCAGCGCGAGCGTCATGGCCGTATGGACCGATCGGCTCAAGCGCTCGTCGTCGTGCTGACCAAAAAACTGGCCGGTAATAACGGCACAGCCAGCGCCCACACCGACGCAAAAACCAATGCAGAGCTCCGTAAGCACCATCGTGGCCTGAATGCCACCCAGCGCGAGCTTGCCGCCAAACTGACCGACGATATAGGTACCGATAAGCGTGTATGCCTGCTGAAAGAACGAACTAAAGAAGATAGGGACGCACAGCGACAGCAGCTGTTGCCAAATGACACCCTGCGTTACATCGATAGCCGTAGATTTCTTAGCCACACGCCCTCCCCACCAGCGTACGTCAAACAACAAAACGGCAATTTAAGACCAAAGCCAATACCAGCTTAGCACCGACCGACGTCGGCCGAAACGCCCCGAACCAGAGCCCGGTGCTAACTATCTGCCTAGTGATACAGCCCCGGCTGGTAGTGGTACTCGTTGCTCACATGCGGGCACAGCTGCCAAAAGGCAACAGCACTTGCCGCGGCCACGTTGAGTGAATCGACCCCATGCGCCATCGGAATACGCACGGCGCGGTCGCAGCCTGCAATGGTCTTGGCGCCCAAGCCAGCACCCTCGGTGCCCATAAAGATTGCCAGGCGGTCAATCTCCTGGAGCGCGGGATCGTCCAGCGACACCGAATCATCCGTCAACGCCATAGCGGCACACGAAAAGCCGGCATCGTGTAGCGCCGCCAGCCCATCATGCGGCCATACGCGCGCTTCGCTGCCAATGCGTGTCCAGGGCACCTGGAACACCGTGCCCATGCTCACGCGGGCCGAACGACGATACAGCGGATCACAACACGTAGGACTGACCAAAATGCCGTCGACGTTGAGCGCGGCCGCCGAGCGGAATATTGCGCCCACATTGGTATGGTCGACAATGCCCTCGAGCACGCACACGCGCACCGGGCGCTCCCCCGCCGCCTCGACGACGCCGCCCAAGAACTCATCAACCGGAATCTGTCGCGGGCGACGAAATGCCGCGAGCGCACCGCGCGTCACGTTAAAACCCGTCAGACGCTCCATAAGCTCCATCGAGGCAACGAACACGGGAACCGGACCCGCGCCCTCGCGTACCGCCAGGCGCTCAAACAGCGGCATCATCTGGTCGAGCCAGCGCTCGCCCAAAAGAAAGCTCACCGGCTGGTATCCGGCGCGAACCGCACGCTCGATGACCTTGGCACTCTCGGCGATAAAAATGCCCTTCTGCGACTCCAGCACGCAGCGAAGCTCACGCTCGGTCAGTCGCACGTAGGCATCGAGCCGCTCGTCCTCGAGAGAATCGATTCGCAGCACCTCAACGGCATCAGTCATAGCAGCCAGCCCGCACCCTTCTTTACAGCACATCTATACCAAACGAGGCGACGCTAAGCGCCGCCCCATGCATTCAAACAACCCGATGATACCGTTCACGCCAGACGATTTACGCCTCAACGCGACGATACGTCACGAACTCATAATCGACACCCTCGTCTCCCTCGCCCGAGGCAATCGTGGCAACACCGTCACGCCGCGCAATCTCCCACGCGGGATCGGCATCCAAATCGGGAAAGTACGTATCCACGTCATGCACGCAATGGTTATGCGTAACCTCGGCCTCCACGCAATACGGCAAAAACTGTCGATATACCTCGCCGCCGCCGATTACCCAGGCAACGGGTTCATCGGCAACCACGGCAAGCGCCTCGTCGACACTATGCACCACGTCGACGCCCTCGGGAGCAAAGTCCTCATCGCGCGTGAGCACGATAT
>DXLV01000057.1:6562-9626 GCA_019414545.1 Collinsella sp.
CGCCGGAAAAACTCAGCAGCGTCTTGCGTCCCATAATGACCGGGCACCCTTTGGTACACGCCACAAAATGGCGCATGTCGGCGCGATTGGACACGACCATGTCACCCTCGCACCCAATGCCCCAATCGTCACACACGGCGACAATAGCGGAAAGCTTGCACGTCATGCGCGTCACCTACACCGCAATGGGGATGTTCTTGACCTGCGGACCGTGCTCATAGCCCTCGACAATCAGATCATCGGTCGTAAACGCATAGAAATCATGCACATCGGGGTTGAGCGTTACCTTGGGAGCCGCAAACTGCGGACGCTCGATAAGCTCGCGGACGATATCGACATGACGGTCGTAAATGTGGGCATCGGCGATCACATGCAGCAGCTCGCCAGCGATCATATCGACCGACTGCGCGACCATCATCAGCAAGATGGCGTACTGGCACACATTCCAGTTGTTCGCAGCCAAAATATCCTGGCTGCGCTGGTTGAGAATCATGTTGAGCGTCGGTTTATCATCCTGCGGACGCTGCGTCACGTTATACGTCACGCTGTAGGCACACGGATACAGGTGCATCTCGGACAGGTCGCTAAACACATAGGTGTTCGTCATAATGCGGCGGCTGTACGGCGTGTTCTTAAGGTCGTACAGCACGCGATCCATCTGGTCAAAGTCGCCCTCGGCATAATGGCTCTTCTGCCCAATCTGATACCCGTAGGCCTTGCCGATGGAGCCAGTCTCGTCGGCCCACTCGTCCCAAATATGGCTGTTGAGGTCATGCACGTTATTGGACTTCTTTTGATAGATCCATAGGATCTCATCCATGGCAGATTTGAGGGCCGTACGACGCAAGGTAAGCGCCGGAAACTCCTCACGCAGGTCATAGCGTGCCGTGACACCAAAGTTTTTAATGGTATAGGCAGGGGTGCCATCCTCCCACACCGGGCGGACCTTTTGGCCCTCGGTGGTGGTGCCATGGTCCAGAATATCGCGGCACATGGTTACAAACTGTTGATCAGCCTTGCTCATTGACCCTCCTGTCAGTCGCCTAAAAGCGAGATTCATTGTATCCCAGGCACATGCGGCCCCACAGCCCAAACATATGCCTTCATTTTCTGGCATATGCCAGAAATTCCTTGCGTTAATCTGCGCGTTCGCTATTCTATTGTTGACATATGTCAGATAAGGAGCACGTATGGCAGGAAGACGCGAGAAACTGCGCCGCGTCGGGATCATCCCCGAATACCGCGGCTTTACCCCTGACGGCCTAGCCAGCGGAGACGCCATCGACATGACGGTCGACGAACTCGAGGCGCTGCGCCTGTGCGACCTGGAAGGCCTTAACCAAGAGGCAGTCGCAAAGCAGATGGGTATCGCGCGCGCCACGGTGGCGGCTATTTGCAGCCGCGCACATCGCAAGGTGGCAAACGCGCTGGTCAACGGGCGGGCGCTCGTCATCGAGGGCGGCAATATCGCGTACTCCCCCATCACCGCAACGACGGCCGCATGGCCAGCAAAGGAGGTCGACACCATGAGGGTGGCAACCACGTACGACAACGGCAACATCTTTATGCACTTTGGCCGCAGCGAGCAGTTCAAGATCTACGACATTCAGGATGGCAAGGTACTCAACGAGCAGGTCGTGGGCACCGACGGCACCGGCCACGGTGCCCTTGCGGGCCTGCTCGCCAACGGTGGCGTGGACACGCTCATCTGCGGCGGCATCGGCGGTGGCGCCATCAACGCGCTTGCCCAAGCCGGCATCACGGTGTACGCAGGAGCTCAGGGCAGCTGCGACGCTTGTGTCGAGGCCCTTATCGCCGGAACGCTCGCACAGAACGGCGAGGCCACGTGCGGCTGCCACGGCCATGACCACGACCACGCCCACGAACATGGCGAGTCCTGCAGCTGCCACGGCCATCACGAGCACGAGGGCCACGAGGACCGCGGCTGCCACTAACGGCACGGCACCGCGAGCTCGGGGCGCGACGCTGAACGCAGCCCAACTATCAAAGCCAACAACAAAGGCCACCCGGTAGCTTCCGAGTGGCCTTTGCCATATCAAGCTGGAATTACAGCCCTATTTCTTATTGCGCATCTGTGCTTCCATCTGGCGCAGCAGCTCCATATCGGACTTGGGACCGCCCGTACCCAGGCCGCCCATGCCGCCCAGACCCATAGCGTCCAGCCCAGGGATATTGGGCATGCGCATCTTCTTGCCCTTCTTGCCCTTTTTGCCCTTCTTGCCGCCGGCCTGTGCCTGATTGGCCATCGTGCGCATGCGGCCCATCATCTTGTTCATCTCGCCCCACTGCTTCATAAGGCTGTTGACCTCGGTGGGGGTCACACCGGCGCCCTTGGCGATACGCGCGCGACGCTGGCCGTTGATGATGGAGGGACGCAGACGCTCCTCCTTGGTCATCGACATGATGATGGCCTCGTTCTTGTCGAAGATGCCCTCGTCCAGGTTACCGCCCATCTGGTTGAGCGCGCGCTGGCCACCGGGGAGCATGCCCAGGATACCCTTCATGCCGCCCATCTTTTTGACGGCTTTCATCTGGTCGAGCATGTCGTTCATGGTGAAGCCCTCGCGCAGCATACGCTCGGCAGCCTCAAGCTGCTCTGCATCGGCTGCCTCCTGGGCCTTCTCGATGATGCCGACAACGTCGCCCATGCCCAAGATTCGCTTGGCCATGCGATCGGGATAGAACGGCTCAAGCGAATCGGGTTTCTCGCCCATGCTCACAAACTTGATGGGCTTGCCGGTCACCTGACGCACCGAAAGCGCGCCACCGCCACGGGCGTCACCGTCGAGCTTGGAGATAATCACACCATCAAAGTCGGTGCGCTCAGCAAACGTCGAGACCACGTTGACGATATCCTGGCCGGTCATGGCGTCGACGACCATCAGCACCTGGTCGGGCTTGACGGCCTTCTTGATATCGACGGCCTCCTGCATCATCTGCTCGTCGATCTGCAGGCGGCCGGCGGTATCGACGATGACCACGTCACGCAGGTGGTCGACGGCCTCCTGGATGGCGCCCTTGGCGATGTCGACCGGGTGCTCGC
>DXLV01000058.1:0-3414 GCA_019414545.1 Collinsella sp.
GAATAGCGACCTTGCCGCCAAGAACGACAGCACAGCAAGTGCCGCCGCCGCTGTTGCCCTAGCAAGGCAGAATCTCGCCAAGGCAAACGGAAAAGTTGCCGAAGCCGAAGACCAGGTCAAAGCCGCCCAAAGCAACGTGGCGACCGCAGAGCAGGTCGTCAACCAGAAGCGCGCCGAGCTTAAGGCATCGAAAGAGCAAGCCGCTCAGAGTCAGAAGAAGGTTGATGACGCCAAGGCAGAGACTCTCGTAAAGCAGCAGGCTCTGCAAGATGCAAAGAAGGAACTTGCCAAGTATTCAGCCGATGTTGCTGCGGCTCAGGAGAAAGCCGACGAGGCCCATCAGGCGCTTGATGAAGCCACGGCAGCCCAGACGTCTGCCCAGAGCGCTCTCGAAAAGGCGAAGCTCGACGAGGCTGCCAAAAAGCAGGCCCTCGACACCGCGAAGGACAACGCCGAGGCCAAGGCGGCGACCGCGGGGCACGCTGCGAGCGATCTGACCACGGCGAAAAACGACTTTGCTTCAAAGAAGGCCCGTGCCGACGCCCTGAGCAATGCAGCCGATAATCTTGCCACCGCCGAGGCGGCCAAGAAGGAGGCCGACGCAGCAGTTACCGATGCCGGAGTCGCCCTTAGCACGGCAAATGATGCCATCGCGAACGCCGAGCAGGCGGTCGAGAATTCTCAGGCCGCATCGGACGCCGCTGCTGCTACTCTCGGAAAGCTCAAGTCCATCAACGTCGAAAACGGCATTGCTACTGGCTCTGACGCAAACGCGAACGATACGCTCAATGCCCTCTTTGCCAAGTGCGTCGCCGCCAAGCAGGCAGAACATAACGCAAAGGCCGCACTTGATGCCGCTCAGGCAGACCTTGATGCTGCGACGCCAGCCTACACCGCGGCTCTCAACGGTTACAACGAGGCGAAGGCAAAACGCGTAGCCGCCGAGCAAGCCCTGAAGGACGAGATCGCCCGCCAGGAGCAAGAGGCGGCGAAGGTCGAGCAGGCCAAGATCACACAGGCTGCCGCTAAGCCGGTTACTGGAAAGCCGTCTGCCGGCAACGCCAAGACGGCCGCCAACTCGACACTTCCCACCACAGGCGACAATGCTGCGCTCGCCGGTGAGACGTTTGTCATCGGAGGTGTCGTGCTCGTAGCCGCCGGCGTCTTTCTGACTGACAAGAAGCGTCGTCAGGAGTAAGGATTTCGGGAGGACGGCTTCTCCTCCCTCCCACCGCTTCGCAAACCCTGCCTAACATGCGCCGGGACGTCTACCACACGGGCGCCCCGGCGTTTTACGTTGTATGGCCGGGGCATCTGCTCCGAGATTGTCTCGATCTGTAACATCTAGCAGGCAAACCGGTCCAGATGTTACAGATCGAGATGTTTGGCAGGGACGGCCCATCGGCCAACCATCCATCTTCATCTGTAATGAAATCTCATATATTTTTCTGCACTGGACACCCCCAGGGGGTATGGGTGTATAGTATCGGCAGGTTAACAATTCCAATACCGAGCCCCAGAAAGGAGAAGCCATGGCTCAAGATAAATTCGATGTGGGTGGCATGACATGCGCCGCTTGCCAGGCGCACGTGGACCGTGCCGTGAGCAAGCTCGACGGCGTCGAGAACGTCGCGGTTAACCTGCTCGCCGGTTCCATGATGGTCGACTATGACCCAGCGCAGGTCTCCCCCGACGATATCTGCACCGCCGTCGACCGCGCGGGCTACTCGGCCTCACCCGTCGATGCGGGCACCGGTGCCGCCGGTTCAAACGGCGGCGCGCAAGCCAGGTCTGGCGCCGCCCGTATGGAGTCGCCCACCAAAAAGTTGGAGGCCGCCGCCTCCGCTATGCGCACCCGCCTCATCGTCTCGATCGCATTCCTCATCCCGCTGTTCTACATAGGCATGGGGCACATGCTCGGCTGGCCGCTGCCCGGCGTCTTCACCGACCACACCCACAGTATGACGCTCGCCCTCACCGAGCTCGTCCTACTCATCCCCATCGTCTATGTCAACGACGCGTACTTTATCAACGGGTTTAAATCGCTCGCGCACGGCGCGCCGACCATGGACGCTCTCATCGCCGTCGGCGCCACCGCTTCGATCGCCTGGTCGCTCTATGCCATGTTTATCATGACCGACCAGCTGGCCACAGGTCAGGTGCACGAGGCCATGATGACGAGCATGGACAACCTGTATTTTGAGAGCGCCGGCACCATCCTGTCGCTCGTCACCGTGGGCAAATACCTCGAAACGCGCAGCAAGTCCAAAACCGGCGGCGCTATCGAGGCGCTCATCGACTTGGCACCCAAGACCGCGACCGTCGTTGCCGACGACGGCACCGAAACCACTGTCGACGTCGACAGTATCCTTCCCGGCCAGGTCCTGCGCATGCGCCCCGGAGAGTCCATCCCCGTCGATGGCGTGGTGCTCGAGGGCAGCTCGGCCGTGGACGAGAGTGCGCTCACCGGCGAGTCTATCCCCGTGGAAAAGACCGCCGGTGCCACCGTTAACGCCGCCACCGTCAACCGCACCGGTTCGTTTACCTTCCGCGCCACGCGGGTGGGTGCCGAGACATCGCTCGCCAAGATTATCCAGCTCGTCGAGGACGCCAACGCCACCAAAGCGCCCATCGCCCGCATGGCCGACAAGGTCGCCGGCGTGTTCGTGCCCGTGGTGTTTGTAATCTCTGCCGTAACTTTTGTGGCGTGGATGGTGCTGACCGGAAGCATCAACGAAGCGCTTACCTCCGCCGTCGCCGTGCTGGTGATCAGCTGCCCGTGCGCGCTGGGCCTGGCCACGCCCGTCGCCATTATGGTGGGCACCGGCAAGGGCGCCGAGATGGGCATTCTGTTTAAGAGCGCCGAGGCGCTGGAGAACCTGCGCAGCGTGGGCACCGTGGTGCTCGATAAGACGGGCACCGTCACCCGCGGCAAGCCGGCTGTAACCGACATTGAGGTGGCCACGCGCGCCGACGGCTCGCCCGCCATGAGCGAAAAGGCGTTACTGAAGCTCGCTGCCGCGCTGGAGCGCTCGAGCGAGCACCCGCTGGCCGAGGCGATTATGGCCGAGTGCGAGGCGCGCGGAATCGTGGCGCGCACGGTCGAGGACTTTGCCGCCGTGCCTGGACGAGGCGTTACGGCGCGCGAGGGGCAAAACGCCATTGCCGCCGGCAACGTACGCCTGATGAACGAGCTGGGCGTTACCGTGCCCGCGGGTCTTGTCGAGCAATTTGCCGCCGAAGGCAAGACGCCGCTGTTCTTTGCCAAGAACAGCGAGCTTGTCGGTACCATCGCCGTGGCTGACGAGGTCAAAGAGACGAGCGCCGAGGCCATCGCCGCACTGCGCTCGCTTGGCGTCGGCGTGCGCATGCTCACCGGCGACAACCGCGTGACAGCCGAAGCAATCGCCCGCC
>DXLV01000058.1:3424-9467 GCA_019414545.1 Collinsella sp.
CCCGCCGCGTGGGGCTGAGCAGCGAACAGGTCATCGCCAACGTCCTCCCCGCCGACAAGGAGCGCCATGTGCGCGAGCTGCAGGACGCGGGCGGCAAGGTCGCCATGGTGGGCGACGGCATCAACGACTCCCCCGCCTTGGCGCGCGCCGACGTGGGCCTTGCGATTGGCACCGGCGCCGACATCGCCAAAGAAGGGGCAGATGTGGTGCTCATGCGCAGCGACCTCATGGATGTTGCGCGGGCCATCGAGCTTTCGCGCGCCACGATTCGCAACATCAAGCAGGACCTGTTCTGGGCGCTGTTCTACAACGGCATCGGCATTCCGCTGGCGGCGGGCGTGTTCTTCCCGCTCACCGGGTGGCAGCTCTCGCCGATGTTTGGCGCCGCGGCCATGAGCCTGTCGAGCGTGTGCGTCGTAAGCAATGCGCTGCGCCTACGAACCTTTAAGCCTAAAGTGGCAAAATAGGCTCACCATTAAGTCCATTTAGAACGGGTTTTCCAGGTGCCCGAGATTGACCTGAAAGAGGAGCGACGCGTACTTTGGTACGCGAGCGACGGCTTGAAGGTCAAGGTCGGGTGCCCGGGAAAGCCGACACAACAGAGAGGAATACCAATGCGTTACACGATTAAGACTTCGGGCCTTATGTGCGGCCACTGCGACGCCACCGTCGAGACCGCGCTGCTCAACGTGGCCGGCGTGACCGATGCCGACGCCGATCACGAGACCCAGACCGTCCAGGTGGAGTGCGCCGACACCGTGACCGCCGAGCAGCTCGCTGCCGCCGTCGAGGCCGCGGGCGAGAAGTTCCATGCCCTTTCGGTGACCGCAGCCTAGCGCCGTCGGTAGCATCCGCCCCTATCGATCAGAAACGAGGACCCGCCATGATGGCAGACCATAAATCGGTGACCCGCATGCTCAAGACGGCACGCGGTCAGATCGACGGCATCTTGCGGATGGTCGAGGAGGACCGTTATTGCGTCGACATCTCCACGCAGCTCATGGCCACGCAGGCACTCATCGCGCGCATCAACGCCGATGTGCTCAAGGCGCATATCGAGGGCTGCGTGACTTCGGCAATCGAATCGGGCGACGAAGACCTCAAAGCCGCCAAACTCGCCGAGATCGAACGCGTCGTCGACAAGCTCTCCAAGTAATTGGGGCATTGGGGACAGACTTCTTTGCACCATCTTGGTGTATCGGGGATAGGTACGTTTGCACCATCTTGGTGTATCGGGGATAGGTACGTTTGCACCACCTTGGTGCAGATTAACCTGTCCCCCTTGCTCTAAATCGGGTATAAAGGCGTGCAGCATATCGAACGAAAGGCAATTTGCATGAATGACTTTATGAAGGGTCGCAATGGTGCCGATGAACTCACCATCGTGATGGGTTTTGCCGGCATTGTCATCGCGATGATCGGATCGATAGCCCGAATCCAGTGGCTCAGCTGGATCGCTATCGCCGTCATCGTGATTGGCGTGCTGCGCGGCCTGTCCAAAAACATCGACGCACGTCGCAAGGAGAACGAGGCCTTTGTCGCCGCGACCGCGAACGTCCCCGGCTTGGGCAAGTTCGTCTCCAGCTTGGGCGGTGGAACTGCAGCGGCCGGCACCTCGCGCGCGGCTGGAACGAGCAAGGAAGACTTTGAGCGTGCCAAGCGCACGGCCAAGAAGATGTGGAAGGGCCGCAAGACCACGGCATACCTCAAGTGCCCCAACTGCGGCCAGATGCTCTCCGTCCCCAAGGGCAAAGGCAAGATCCGCGTCACCTGCCCCAAGTGCCACGCCAAGATGGAAACCCGCTCCTAGCGCCCGCACGCGGGACAAATTAATCAGGTTTGTTTGTCTCAAATCTTAAGTATTTGTTCGATAAAAAAGCCGAGGCCTCGTGTTGAGCCTCGGCTTTTTGTATGCGGCAACGGAGCTGCACCTTTGTCACACCTACGCCACGCCGTCGCGGGCCAGCTCCTCGGCAAGCGCTTCTGCAGGCATGGCCATAATCGTGTCGAGCTCGGCGTCCACCTCGGGAATACGTTTCACCTTGAGCTTGCGTACCAGATCACCGCGACACATCACATGCGTCGGCTCACGCAGAGCGCACAGGTCATCGAGCGGATTCTTGCGCGTCACCAGGATATCGGCGGCCTTGCCGCACTCGATCGTACCGGTCTCGCCGCCCAGCCCCAGGAGCTCGGCATTGACCTGCGTAGCCGTATGCAGCACGAAGGCGTTGCTCACGCCGACATACTTGGCAAAATAGGCCACCTCACGCCACATGTCGTACTGCGTCACGAACGGGCAGCTCGAATCTGTGCCAAGGCCCACCTTAACGCCAGCTTCCAGCGCCGCACGAGCACTCTCGATAATGCCCGAGCACACGATGTCGCCGTTCTTCTTTTGCGTGTCAGTCGAATGGGTCTTCTCCGGATCGAGCAACACAAACGGCAGCGCCGGGCTGATCGTGCAGGTAACGCTGGGCGCACGATCCTCAAGCTGCGTGCCCGCGGCGCCACGGTACAGCTCCAGGATCTCGGGCGTCATCGGGGCACCGTGCTCGATCGTGTCGACCCCGGCCTCAAGCGCGGCCTTCACGCCCTCGGTGCTCTCGACATGAGCCATAACCGGCAGGCCCACCTCGTGCGCCGCCTTGCACGCCGCCGCGGCAACATCGATCGGCATGCGCAGCACGCCCGGCTCGCCAACTTCGGTCGCGTCGAACACGCCACCCGTCACGAACAACTTGATGACGTCGGCACCACGCGCGTACAAGTCGCGCACCTGTTCGGCCGCCTCGTCGGGCGTATTGGCGACCTGCGCGAACAGCCCCGCGCCGTGGCCACCCGGCACTGTAACGCCCGTTCCCGGCGCTACCAGACGCGGACCCTGATACTTGCCGGCATCGATAGCATCGCGCACGGCGATGTCGGCAAACAGCGGGTCACCCGCACCGCGCACCGTAGTCACGCCGCTTGCCAGCTGCTGCTGGGCGCTGCCTTTGAGGATGTGGCGAACGATGGCGCGGCCCACGGGATTGTCGAGCTTCTTCATCAGCGCGCCCGCATCACCCGCCGAGACCGGCATGCCCGAACCGCACAGATGCACGTGCATATTGATGAGGCCCGGCATGAGATACGCCCCTGCCAGATCGATGACCTCGGCCCCCGCTGGAGCTTGGGCCACAGCGCTCGGTCCCATCCAGGTGATGATGCCACGCTCGACGACCACGGCCATATCGGGCTGCGGCTCCATATGCTCCGAACCATCCAGAATGGTCGCATTGATAAACAATGTGGGACGATCGGCAGATGCCATATCGAGCTCCTCCCTCACGATTAACTTGAACATTTGTCCATTATCACCTAGTCCCGCTGGATTGCTGCAGACGCATCGGTTAACGGAAGGAAGAGGAGATGTGGGGAGACGGAACACGTTGCAGTCCCACCCCAGCGACACCAGGGAAATATCTCGATCTGTAACAGCTACAGGGTTATTAGGCCCCTTGATGTTACAGATCGAGACATTCGGTCGACGTTTCACCGGCTTGTCTCGATCTGTAACAATTACGAGCTCAAACAGCCTCTAAACGTTACAGATCGAGACAAAACCTCTCAGCGCCCATACCACTGGCATCTCCACTCCTCAGCCAATTCAACCTGCCGAGGAATACCCGCCAGCCTCATTTTCTCGATCAGCTTCCCCGGATTCTTGAGCTCATCAAACGTAAACCGAAGCACCTTATGCCCGAGCATTGTCAGATGAGATTCCCGCTGACGCTCTGCCACGAATGGGTCAGCCGACTCCCGACCCTCGCCGCTCTGCAAGGTGTACTTCCCCTTTCCGTCGAGCTCGCCAATGACACACGTCCCGTCCTCGAGCCGCCAAAAATAGTCGACGCGAAACACCTGGCTCGGATCGAGCGGGTCGCGAAACTCCACCTGCAGCTCCGGAACCGGAAAGCCGTACGCAATAAAGAATGCTCGGAACCGAGACTCGCCGCCGTTTTCAGACAGCCCGTCCGCATACGACGCAATCACCTGTGCCCTGCGATACCCTCGCCTGCCCTCGCAATCGGCGCGGAGGCGCTCGCACAAATCCCCACGTGATACGCCTTTCGCCCGCAGTGCAGAATCGGCAATCGCCAACCCGTAGGAGAACGGTGCACGCAGTAGGCAATCCTCCACCGTGCGCCAAAACGACGTCACCTGCACGCCGTCGACTTGTTCAAGTGCGCCCGCCGCCTGCGGACGCAACAGCCGACATCCTGCACTCAGCGGCACCGAGCAACCTGTCTTAACAAGATATCGTGGCCCAAGCAGATCATTCTGCACCTCCAGACCCCACAAAAGTGCCGCGTCATAGCCCCAAAACGCCCAATCGGGATGAAACTCCGCAAGCCCTTTGATGGCCCGCAGCGCTCGCTCCGTCGGCGTCAGCGCATCCCAATCATGTTGAAAGCAGAACAAATACGGCTCGGGTTCCGCGATATCGTCGGTTCCAACATGACGCCGCAGCCACATGAGCTCGGCATTGTCATGCGTTGCGAGCAGCGCACCTTGCTCGGTCGCCTCCGTGAGTCGCGCGAGCATCCTATTCCGCGCCAACGTGTTGCGAGTCGTATGCTTGTGCTTGAAAACGGTATTAGACACTTCCATCACCACCACATCGGACAAATGGACCATCGTCACCGTTGCCTCCACCGACAAACGTCTTGATCTGTAACAAGAAGAACGATTTTTGGACTGTAGATGTTACAGATTGAGACATTCCCCCAGCCAGGTGCCAAACGTCTCGATCTGTAACAGTTAGACGTTCTCCAGGCCCCTAAACGTTACAGATTTAGACAAACCAGCGGCGCCCAAGCATTCGTCTCGATCTGTAACAGGTAGACCGGTGTTTTGCCCCCAAACGTTACAGATCGAGACAAAAAGGCAAAAGGCAAGGCAGGCGACAACTACCCATCCCCTACTCCCACTCCTGCTCGTAGATGTTGAGCGACTTTACGTACCGCCCCTGGGCGCCCATGATGTCGCGGACCAGACGCAAGAAGAAGCAGATGCACGAGGTGTCAAAGCCGTCCTGCAGGTCCTCCGGATGCACCGCACCCGGCCCATCGACCGCCGTATCGCTCAGCCGCGCGATGTCATACAGGTAGAGCTGTCCCGCCGTAAGCCAGACATCGTCGACGCAGGCGAGGCGCACCGCAATCGCGCCGTCACTCCAGTGCTCCTTCTGCACGATATGCGAATCGTAGACATCAAAGCGATGATCGGTGCGTGTGTCCTTCAGCGCAACCATGCCGTTCGCAGGATCCTTGTCCAAAATGCCAAAGCGCGAGAAATACTGCGTGTCGCGTACCTGCTCGAGCCACTTGAGCGAGGCAGGCGAAAGCGATGCCGGCGGCTCGTCAACATACAGCTCGAGCAGCGTCTTGCCATGGCGATAGGGGCGCTCGAAGAGCAGCCAATCGGTAAATGCCATGTTGTAGGCCATGATTTCGTTTTGCGAAGGCTCGGTGCAATAGCTGAGCCACGGGTCGACAATGATCTCGAACTGTTCGCGCGCCGGCTCCAAAAACTGGAACTTCCGCAGCATCCAAAAATGGGCCATGTCGGCAATATCGTTGCCGACGGCTTCGGCTAGCTCTGCTCGGTCAAAAGCGTGGTCAGTCATGGCATCCTCCTCAAACTGATGGACCTCAATTTGAGCTTACGAGGAAGGTGGGCAGCCACGACCAGCGCGGGCAAAATAGGCCTCCGACTGCAAACCAGATACTGACCAAACACTTGACGAAAAGCTTGATCGAAAATGCGCACCGCAACAAAACCGCAGGTAGACATAGACGGCCAACCCGCCCTTTTGAGCCAGATGCCCGCAGCCACCACAGAAACAACAGGTGACCACAGCCCGAGAAGTCGACAAATGAACATCCGTACGTCGACAAACGAGCAAACTGCTCGCAAATCCGCAAGGAGTGTCCCCGAGTGCCGACAGAGACGATATGAGCAGGACATAAAAACATTGGGAGCCCCCGGCATGAAAGAC
>DXLV01000059.1 GCA_019414545.1 Collinsella sp.
TCCTGGGTCTTATCGTCATTGTCTATATCGTAGGCGTCGTAGCGTTTTCCCAGCTAGCCTACCCCAACACCACCATCGCCGGCGTCGACGTCTCGTTCTCCAACGCTTCGTCTGCCGCCACCAAGGTCAACTCGGCATGGAAGCACTATAAGCTCACCGTGACAGGCGATGACTTTAGCTGGACGTATCAGCCCGAGTCCGATGAGCCCATCGTCGACGGCGAAGCTGCCGCAAAAGAGATCATCAGCCACAACGAAGCCTTTGTATGGCCGGTCCGCCTTGTGGAATCCTTAAGCGGAAAGACCAAAACAACCGCTACCTCCAACGAAGTCGATCTTGATCAAGACGTCGACCTGTCCATGCTCTCCGACACTTTTGACCAAAAGAAGTTTGAGAAGGATCTGGGCGCCGCCATCGACGAGTTTAACGAGGGGCGTTCGGGCACGTTCGAGGCCAATAGCTCCTATGACGAGCAGGCCGGCAAGTTTACTGTCGAGAAGGCGCGCTCCAACGAAAAACTCGACCGCGAGCATGTCATTAAGTATGCCGAGCTCGAGCTTGCCTCGCTGTCCGAGACCGTAGACCTCTCCAAGCTCGGCAACGATGCCTATGAGCCGCTCAATGGAACGCTGACCGATGATCAGATTCAGGCCGCATGCGATGCCGCCAACAACTTCCTGGGCGTCAACGTGACCCTCAAGCTCAACGGCGAGGATGCCGGCAAGGTTGATGGCAGCTCCGTGTTGCAGTGGATCAGCTTTGCCGATCCGGCCAACCCCACACTCGATACGTCGCAGATCAGCAGCTGGGCAGCCGAGCTCGCTAACGGCTTTAACACCGTGGGCTCCACTCGCTGGTGGACGCGCGCCGATGGCAAGCAATGCGCCGTCGAAGGCGGCGACTTTGGTTGGTCCATCGACAGCAGCTCGCTCGCCAAGCAGGTCGAGGACGCCATTAACAACAAGCAGACCGGCGAAATCGAGATAAAGTACTCCCAGAAAGCCGACACCTTTACCGCAAAGGGAGAGCCCGACTGGAAGGCATACATCGATGTCGATCTGTCCGAGCAGCACGCGCGCTACTACGACGAGAGCGGCAATGTCGTATGGGAGGCCAACTTTATCTCGGGAAAGCCGGGTGAGGACGCCACGCCCGAAGGCGTTTGGCAGATCAACAGCAACAACGGCGCCAGCAAGCTCATCGGTGCCAAGGACCCCGAGACCGGCAAGCCCAAATACGAGAGCCCGGTCAGCTATTGGATGCCGTTTGAGGGAAACATGGTCGGTTTCCACGATGCAACGTGGCAAAACGACAAGAGTTTCGACGATCCGAACTCCTACAAGTGGTGCGGCAGCCACGGATGCATCAACCTTCGCCTGGCCGACGCCAAGGCGCTGCACGATTGCATCAAAGTCGGCCTGTGCGTGGTTGTCCACTCGTAGTGCAACGCGCACATTCATACAACATGCAACTGCTGCGACCAATCTAACAATTCCGAAAGAAACCGTCCTATGCGCCTGCCCCAACCGGCGGGCGCATATACTTATCAAGGTTCTTTCTATAAAGGAGACGCTATGCCGAATGTCCCCAACATCACCCCGGGCCCAGATGATACCGAGCACACGCCCGAAGGTGCCACCGAAACGCTTCCTCTGATCACAGACGTACATGCCGACAAGGAGAGCGGACGCACGAACGATACGGCTGAGATTTCCGATGAAGAGGCATATGCCAAGCTCAAGGCAAAACGTGCCGAACGTCGACGCAAAAAGCTGATTCGACGCGGCATTGCCGCCGGCATCGTGGGTGTCATCGCGCTCATTGCTATTGTCGCAACCCTGGTTATCAATGCGCAGCCACAGGGCGATAGCGGGCCTGCGACCGACATGGTGACTGAGGGCACGTTTAGCACAACGGTCGAGGCAAAAGGCCAGCTCAAACCCATTTCGTCCTCAGTGGTCTCCTCTTCTGTCGACGGCACGGTCGATTCAATCAACGTGCAGGCAGGCCAATCCGTCAACGAGGGCGACGTGCTTATGACCATTAAAAACGACGAGCTCGATCGCAACGTTGCCGAGGCGCAGCGTGCAGTTGCAGCCGCTCAAGAAGACCTCGCCAACGCACAGAAAGCCGCAGCTGCCGCGCAGGCCAACCCAACGACGGACGTCGACGGAGGTTCCGCAGCGGCTGGCATCTCCGCCGCATCAGCGGACACGAACGCCGTATCGGCCGCGCAGCGCAGCCTCACATCGGCCCAGGCAAACCTCGATCAGGCGAACGCCAAGGCCGCAAGCCGTACGGTCACGGCCCCGAGCTCGGGCAGCATCGTGGAGCTCAACGCCAAGGTGGGCGCCACGGTAACAGGCGGCATGATCATGGGCGAAAGCGATACGAGCGGCGGCAAGCAGTGCATGCAGATCGCCGACCTGTCCAAGATGAAGGTGACGGTTCAGGTGGGCGAAAAGGATATCGCCAAAATTGCCGTGGGCCAAAGCGCCAACGTGACCTATCCCGCGTTTCCCGATATCGTGAGCCAGGGCACCGTCACGGCTATCGCCTCGGTGGCAAACTCCGACTCCTCCTCCGGGAGCGGCGGCAGTGTGACCTTTAACGTCGACATCCTCATCGAAGCACCTGACAGTCGCCTTAAGCCGGGTATGACTGCCGAGGTCTCGGTAGTGACCGAGAAGCTCGACGACGTGGTGATGGTGCCGACCATGGCGCTGATGACCGAAGATGGCGAGCACTATTACGTCAATTTGGCCACCGATTCGGAGGGTAAAAAGACGCGCCGCGTGAAGGTGACCGTCGTGACGCAAAACGACAACGAGGCTGTAGTCGGTAAGACGCAGGTCAAGCGCGACGACCAGGGCAACGAGATCAATCCAGACGTCCCGGTTACCAAGCTACGCGACGGCGACACCATCGTGACGGATACCGGCACAGGCATGACGGCAGACGGCGGCGACAACATGCCTGCCGACGAGGGCAAGTAATGCGTCCCGTCATCGACATCCGCAACGTGCACCGCATCTTTGAGAGCGAGGCCGGTTGTGCCCACATCCTGCATAACGTGAGCCTGGCAGTAGATCCCGGTGAGTTCGTTGCCATCACCGGCCCCTCGGGCTCGGGCAAGTCGACGCTCATGAACATCCTGGGCTGCCTGGACAAACCGACGGCGGGCGATTACTTCCTGCAAGGGCTCAACGTCGCCGAGCTCGACGATGACGAGCTCACCGAGGTGCGAGCGCTGAGCATCGGCTTTGTCTTTCAGAGCTTTAATCTGCTGCCGCGCCTGACGGTGATCGAAAACGTCATGCTGCCGCTGTCCTACACCAATGTGCCGCGCTGCCAGCGCGAGATGCGCGCCGTGCACGCGCTGCAGGCCGTCACGCTGCCCGTCGACCACTGGGACCACCGCATATCCGAGCTCTCGGGCGGCCAGATGCAGCGTGTCGCCATCGCGCGCGCTCTTGTCAACGATCCACCCATCATTTTGGCCGACGAGCCAACGGGAAACCTGGACTCCGCCACGGGAGCGCTCGTCATGGAAACCTTCCACAAGCTCCAGGAGCGCGGCAAAACCATCGTGCTTATCACACACGACCCCGGCATCGCCGCCGAGGCCGACCGTGCCGTGACCATCCGCGACGGTCGCATTCACGACGGCGCGTATATTCCGCATACACCGCGGACCCTACGCAGCGCCGTAGATAGCCTGCCCATGATTTCCGCCGCCAACCCGCCGAAAGGAGTGATGGCATGAGCGCCCGCGATCTCATCCAGGAAGCCCTTCACTCGCTCGAGGCCAACAAGGGGCGCAGCCTGCTCACCATCCTGGGCATTGTCATCGGCATCGCCTCGGTCATTGCCATGACTTCGCTCATCGGCGGCATCCAAAACAGCTTAGTCAACAGCCTGGGCCTCAACGCAGCTCGCATGGTTCAGATCTATTCGTCCCAAGAACTCTCTGATTCTGACGTCCAGAAGCTTCAAAAACTGGTACCGCAGATAGAACAGATCGGCATTGTCAACAGCGCGTATACCGAGTACAAGACCGGCGATAAAAGCTATACCGTCATGGCACAGGGTGTCGATAGCGACATGCTCGACGCCGTGGGTGCCAGTAAGCTCGTTGCGGGGCGCACCTACACCGATGTCGAGTCAAAGGCAGGCTCGCGCGTGGCGCTCATCAGCCGCGGCGGCGCCGATCAGCTTTACGGCAACGAACAGGATGCGCTGGGAAAAACCATCAAAGTGTCCAACGGCGAGGTGCAGATTGTAGGCGTGATTGATGGCGGCAGCGACTCAATGGGCTCGCTCACTTTGTATATGCCACGCGAAACCATCTCCGGCCTATTTGGCGACGAGAATCCTTCATTCCCCAGCGTGACGGCACTTGCCACCGAGGGCACGGACATGGATGAGCTCTGCAAGACCATCGAGTCCAAGGTGCGCGCGATGAAGGGCATCGCGGAGGATGATGAGTACGACAGTGTATCGGCGACCTCCATGAAAAGCGCTATCGACTCCCTCAATTCCTTTATGGGCGCCTTCTCGCTCATCATGGGTGCTGTCGCCAGTATCTCGCTGCTTGTCGGCGGTATCGGTATTATGAACATGATGCTCACCAACGTGACTGAGCGCATCCGCGAGATCGGCATCCGTCGCGCTCTGGGCGCCAGTCGTCGCGATATCACCGCGCAGTTTTTGGCCGAGTCCTCGGCGCTGTGCGTCACCGGTGGCCTGCTGGGTGTCCTGATAGGCTATCTGCTGGCCTGGGGCCTCGCGATATTTGCCACTGGATCTGGGATTCTTGGCGAGCTCGGTGCCAGCGGGCAAATCACACCGAGTTTTTCAATCGCCACGGTGCTGCTGGCCTTCGCCGTCTCCGTCGGCATCGGCGTAATCTTTGGCTTCTACCCCGCTCGACGCGCGGCAAAGCTCGACCCGGTGGAGTGCCTACGCTACCAGTAAGCCACCACCGACAAGTTGCGGTGATTTAGGGACTGAATATGCTATCTAGCAGCAAAAACAGACACTATTTCACCGCAACTTATTGAAGGGCTGTTTGCGCCAGTTCCGGGCGTCGTCCTCGAGCTATTGGCGGATGACGGGCTTGTACGGGTCGAGCTTGCTCGGGGCGATCCTCCGCGCGAACTCTCGTAAGAGCGCATCTTCCACTTCCCGAAGCGAAAGGGCCCCGCCTCCCTCGGCGGGACGGGTGACCACGATACAGCGCGCTCCCACGGCGCGCGCTGCGGCGAGCTTCTCGGCCGTGCCGCCTACGGTTCCCGAGTCCTTAGTCACAAGCCACTGGGCGCCCACCTGCCGAAGCATCGCCTCGTTGAGCTCGCGGGTGAAGGGCCCCTGCATGCCGATGACGTGCGACGGCGAAAACCCCGCGTCGATGCACTTCGTTATAGCACCGGGCAGCGGGAGCACGCGCACGAAGAAGCGCTCCGCGAAATCGGCGACGCGCGTGTAGGGAGCAAGCTCCTTGCTCCCCGTCGTGAGAAGAGCGCGACCCGGGTTCTCGGAGAGAAAGCGCGCCGCGCAGGCGATCGACGCGACCGACACGACGCCTTTGGGCAGCGCCTCGACCGGGCGCGCAAGGCGCAGGCATCGTGCACCCACGGCGAGCGAAGCGGCCCGGATGTTGCCGCTTGCGAGCGTAGCGAAGGGGTGCGTGGCGTCGACGACGATGCGCGCGCCGGAAAGCTCGCGCTCCATGTCGGCCTCGTCGAGCCTGCCCGCATGCACCTCGATGCCCGGAAGCTCGCCCAAAAGTTCGCCTCCGTACTCTGTTGCCGCGTAGGCACGGGCGGGGATGCCCGCCCCGCTCGCCCATTCGCACAGAAGGCGGCCCTCGGTGGTGCCGGCGAAGATGCGCAGCGCCGGCGCGGATGCGGGAGCCGTCACTTCGGGCCGCCTGTGCGCGTGATCTGATAGAGCAGCGCGTTCATAATGGCAGCCGCCACGGTCGAGCCGCCCTTGCGACCCCTCGCGACGATGGCCGGCACGCGTCGTGCGAGTAGCTCCTCTTTCGCCTCGACCACGTTCACAAACCCGACCGGCACCCCAACGACGAGCGCGGGCGCGATCTTCCCCGCGTCCATGAGCTCGGCGAGGCGCAGAAGTGCTGTGGGAGCGTTGCCGACGGCCACGATGAGCGGACCCTCGATGCCGCAAGCTTTGTCCATGCTCGCAACGGCGCGAGTCGTGCCCGCGGCGCGCGCAGCCGCGGCGACATCGGGGTCGGCCATGAAGCACACGGCCTTGCAGCCGAGCTTCGCGAGCGCGGGCTTGCTTATGCCTGCGAGCGCCATGTTCGTGTCGGTGAGCACCGTGGCCCCTGCGCGCAGTGCGTCGAGCGCACAGTGCGCGGCGTCATGGGTGAACACGAGGGAATCGGCGTACGAGAAGTCGGCAGTGGTGTGGATGACGCGCTTCACGACGGGCTCTTCGAGCGGCGGGAACGTGCGGCCGCCGAGCTCTTCGGTGATGATCTCGAAGCTGCGCCGCTCGATGTCGCCGGGCGCCATCTCCTTGGAATCCATCTAGTACTCCACTCCTTCCCTTGCACATATCCCCTGCTCGTAGGGGTGTTTCTTGCACCGCATCTCGGTTATGTAGTCGGCCTTCTCCACGATCTTGCGGGAAGGCGCGCGCCCGGTGAGCACTACTTCGACGCCGAGCGCGGACATATCGAGTGCGCGGTCCACGAGTGCCTCGTCGACAAGCCCCTTCGAAAGCGCGTCGAGCGCCTCGTCGAGCACGAGCAGTCCCTCTTGCGCGCCCTCGAGCTCGGCGAGCGCAGAAGCGAGGTTCCCATCGTGCAGCTCGCACGTCGCGGCAAGTTCTTCCGACGTCATCGACCAGGTAAACTTGTCCGACGCCTTCCCCGCGAACACGGGCACGCCAAAATGCTCGGCGAGCAGGCGCACCTCCCCGCTTTCGCCGTCTTTCAGGAACTGCACGACGACGACGCGGCGGCCTGCAGCGAGCATGCGAAGGGCGAGGCCCATCGCCGCCGTGGTCTTGCCTTTGCCGTCGCCATGATACACGTGGATCATACGCCCTCCTCGATAATGCGGTAGACATACTCCATGTCGAGCGCCCCGCGCACGACGTCGGCCAGGCGGTCAAACTCGCGCGCACGGTGATCGGCCGCGGACGCCGCGCCCGCAGCACCCACGACGCTCTCGGGCAGGCCGCGCATGCGCGCGAGCGAGCGCGCGAGGGCGAGCGCAACCCCCGGTTCGTCGAACAGGCCGTGGAGATAGGTTCCGAACACGTTTCCGCAGGCCGCGCCTTCCGGTTTGCCGCCAATCGTGCCCGCAGGAGCGCAGGAGACGGTCGTTTCGCCGTCGTGAATCTCGTACCCGCGCGCCGTCATGCCGTTCCACACCGAGAACGCGCCTTGGGCGCCCGTGATGCGCAGCTCCGACTGGGCGAGGCGCTTTTCCTCCTTGAACACCGTACTTGCAGGGATGAGCCCGAGCCCGCGCGCGGTGCCAGCGCCTTCCCTGCCGTGCGGGTCGGAAAGCTCGTCTCCCAAAAGCTGGTAGCCTCCGCATATGCCGAGCACCGGCGTGCCCGCGCCCGAAAGCGCGCGTACACAGGCTCCGATGCCGCTAGCCGCAAGCCAGCGCGCGTCGTCGAGCGTAGTCTTCGAGCCGGGAAGCACCACCAGGTCGGGTCGGCCCAGATCGGTCGTCGAGGAAACGTAGCGCACGCCCACGCCGGGCACGCGCGAAAGCGGGTCGAAGTCGGTGAAGTTCGACAGATGCGGAAGACGCACGACGGCGACGTCGATGACGCCGCGCGCCTCGCGGGCAGATAGGCGCGGCGCGAGCGAGTCCTCGTCGTCCAGGTCGAGCGTAAGATACGGCACGACCCCCACGACGGGAACCCCGCACATCTTCTCGAGCGGGGCCAAACCCGGGCGCAGGATTTCCACATCGCCGCGGAACTTGTTCACCACAAGCCCCCGCAAAAGCGCGCGGTCCTCGGGCGCAAGGAGCGCGACCGTGCCGTAGAGCTGGGCAAACACCCCGCCTGGGTCGATGTCGCCCGCGAGCAGCACGGGGGAGGACACGGCGCGCGCGAGCCCCATGTTGACGATGTCGTTTTCGGCAAGGTTGATTTCGGCGGGGCTGCCGGCGCCCTCGATGACGATGACGTCGTTTTCCTCCGCGAGCGAATCGAACGCCTCCAAAATCTGCGGCATGAGCGCCTTCTTTCGCGCGAAGTAGTCCCTCGCAGCGAAGGCTCCATGCGCCTTGCCGGCCACGATGAGCTGGCTTCGGTGGCCGCTTTCAGGCTTGAGCAGGATGGGGTTCATGCGCACGTCGGGCGCGATGCCGCACGCCTCGGCCTGCATGATCTGGGCGCGCCCCATCTCGAGCCCGTCGGCCGTGACACCGCTGTTGAGTGCCATGTTCTGGCTCTTGAAGGGAGTCACGCGAAGGCCGTCCTGCGAAAGCACGCGGCACAGCCCCGCCGCAAGCAGGCTCTTCCCCGCGTTCGACATGGTGCCCTGGATCATGATGGGCTTGGCCCTACCCACGGGTATCGACCTCCTTCGCCAAGCCTCGGCCATCCGCGCCCGCCATAGCGCCGCCCCGTTCGTCGGGTTCGCCTTCGCCCGGTGCACCTTCCGCCCGAAGCGCGCGGCCGAACGCCATCGCAAGCCGGGCGTTCTCCTTGCGCGTGCGCACCGCGACGCGGCACCAGAAACGGGACAGTACCGAAAACGAGTCGCACGTGCGGACCAAAACCCCCTGATTATATAGGCGCTCGGGGATGTCTTTCGCCGGCGTGCGGACTAAAAGGAAGTTCGCATCCGACGGCACGACGGAAAGCCCGAGCGAGGAGAGCTCGTGGGAAAGCCACGCTCGCTCGCCCGCCAATACATCGCGCGTGCGCGAGACGTATTCAATGTCTTCCAGGGCGGCGATGCCCGCGGCCTCGGCGAC
>DXLV01000006.1:0-3798 GCA_019414545.1 Collinsella sp.
ACCAGCTGCGCCATGTGGTCGCGACTGTCCCACAGCGTGCGTCGCTGGTGAGCGGCACCATCCGCAGTAACCTGACCTGGCGCGACGAGGCGGCGACTGACGAGGAGCTTTGGGCGGCGCTCGATATGGCGCAGGCCAGCGAATTCGTGCGCAACAAGCCCCAAGGCCTGGATGCCCCGGTCGAGGCGGGCGGCAAGAACTTTAGCGGTGGCCAGCGCCAGCGCCTGACCATCGCACGTGCCCTGGTGGGCTCTCCACAGGTCCTAATCATGGATGACTCCGCCTCGGCGCTCGACTTTAAGACCGACGCGGCGCTTCGCCATGCCATCCGCGAGCGCAGCGTGCGCGGTGCCGCCGAGGGCGGGCTGCCGCTGACGACCGTCATCGTGAGCCAGCGCGTCTCGACCGTGCGCGATGCCGACATGATCTGCGTGCTCGACCACGGCTCGGTCGCGGGCCTGGGCACGCACGATGAGCTGTACGCAAGCTGCCAACTCTACCGCGAGATCTGCCAGTCGCAGCTGCGCCGCGAGGAGCTCGAGGGTCGGCGGGGGAGTGCGGCGCCCGCGTCCACCCCAACCGTCCCCGCATCCGTCTGCGCAAAGGAGGGCTGCTAAATGAACCCGTACACTTCTTCCGGTTCGGTCGCCACGATGACGGCCAACGTGTCCGGCAACGATAACCTCAACGACTTGGGTGACGGCCCGCGTCAGCCCGGCGACCCCGAGCGCTACCCCGTGGGCGCGGTAACTCGCCGCCTGCTGGGCTACGTCCGTCCGCATCGCATTTCGTTTACGGCGTCGTTTGTGAGCGCCGCCATCTCGGTGATCTTACAACTCTATACGCCCATCCTCATCGGCGAGGGCATCGACCTCATCGTTGCCGCCGGGCAGGTGGACTTTGACGCGCTGCTGCCGCTCGTTACCAAGCTCGCGATTGTCGTGGTGGGCGCGGCGGCCTTCCAGTGGCTGCAGGGCTACTGCGTCAACCGCCTGTCCTACGAGACAGTGCGCGACATGCGCGTGGAGGCGAGCGACAAGCTAAGCCGCATGCCGCTCAGCTTTATCGACAGCCATGCCCACGGCGACCTCATGAGCCGCGTGGTCAACGACGTCGATCAGGTGGGCGACGGTCTGCTGCAGGGCTTCACGCAGCTCTTTACCGGCGTTATTACCATCGTGGGCACGCTCGCGTTTATGCTCTCCATCAACCTGATCATGACGCTTGTGGTGGTGCTCGTCACGCCGCTTTCCATCTTTGCGGCCGGTGCCATCGCCAAGCTTTCCAATAAGAGCTTTACGGCACAGCAGCGCATCCAAGGCCAGCTTGGCGGTCATATTGAGGAGTACGTGGGCGAGCAGAAACTGGTGGATGCGTTTGCCTATGGCCCGAACGCTCAGCAGCGCTTTGATGCCCTTAACGCCGAGCTCTATACGGCAGGTGAGCGCGCGCAGTTTATGGGCTCGCTTTCTAACCCCGGCACGCGCTTTATCAATAACATCATCTATGCCGTGGTCGCTGTGATCGGCTGCGCGGGCGTGATCACGGGCGTGCCCGCGGCGCTTACGGTGGGCGGCGTGCAGGTCTTCCTGTCCTACGCCAACCAGTACACTAAGCCGTTCAACGAGGTCACCAACGTTATTACGCAAATCCAGACGGCGTACGCCTCGGCGCGCCGCATGTTTGCACTGCTCGATGCGCGCGAGCAGGAACCCGATACGCTAGATGCCGTGGAACTTGCCGCCCCGCAGGGTGAGGTGACCTTTGAGCATGTGGACTTTAGCTATGTGCCCGACCGCAAGCTGCTGCAGGATATCTGCATCGAGGCCAAGCCCGGCATGCGCTTTGCCCTGGTCGGTCCCACGGGCTGCGGCAAGACGACGCTCATCAACCTGCTGCTGCGTTTTTACGATATCGATGCCGGCCGCATCTCGGTAGACGGGCGTTCGTCGCGCGACTACACGCGCTCGAGCCTGCGCCGCGCCTTTGGCATGGTGCTGCAGGATACGTGGCTGTTCGAGGGCACGGTGGCGGACAACATCGCGTACGGTTGCCCCAACGCCACGCGCGAGCAGATCATCGAGGCTGCCAAGCGCGCGCATGCGCACAAGTTTATCGTGCAGCTGCCGAAAGGCTACGACACGGTGATTGGCGAGGACGGCGGTACGTTTAGCCAGGGTCAAAAACAGCTGCTGTGCATCGCGCGCGTCATGCTTACCGACCCGGCGATCCTGCTGCTGGACGAGGCAACGTCGAGCATCGATACGCGTACCGAGCTGCAGGTGCAGGCGGCATTCGACGAGCTCATGGCTAGCCGCACGAGCTTTGTCGTGGCGCACCGCTTGAGCACCATCCGCAACGCCGGCTGCATTCTGGTGATGCGCGACGGGCAGATTATCGAGCGCGGCACGCACGACGAGCTGCTAGCGGCAGGCGGCTTCTACGCCGAGCTCTACCGCAGCCAGTTTGCCCAGTGAGCAAGCCCGTGGGGCAAATTAATCAATCGACAGACGGTGGTTTACATCTGTCACGTTAGTACTAAGATATTCATCTAATAAATTGCATTAGTGGCTTTAGTTTTGGGGGAAACGAGGCAACGTGACTATGACGTGCTCTTTGGTGGTCAACAGCAAGAGCGGTAATACCAGGATGGTTTCGGGTGCGATCAAGCGCACTCTGCAGGCTGCGGGCGTTGAGTTTGTCCACGCCGCGGCGTTGAGCGACGATGCGGACGCAGGTCAGGTTGCGCTCGAGGCGCAGGGCGCCTGCGCGGCCGACACGGTGCTCGTCGGTTTTTGGTGCGACAAGGGCGCGTGCACGCCTTCGGTCGCGTCGTTGCTCTCCGCCTTGCACGGTAAGCGCGTCTTCCTGTTTGGCACCTGCGGTTTTGGCGCCGACCAGAGCTATTATCAGCAGATTGTCGATCGTGTGACCTCAAATTTGGCCGATGATGCCGAGCTAGTGGGCTGGGCAATGTGCCAGGGCAAGATGGGCCCCGCGGTCAAACAGCGCTACGAGGCCATGCTCGAGCAAGATCCCGACAACGCCCGCTTTAAGATGCTGCTCGATAACTGGGTCGCCGCAAAGGATCACCCCACCAAGGAAGATCTGGACAACATGGCTGCAGCCGCCAAAAAGGCCGTGCTGGGGGAGTAGCTCCCATCGCTGACGGCGGTCGGTCCATCTTTCTAAATGAAACGTCCTCCCGGGCGTCGGGGCACGAAGTTCCCTGCTCTACAGTCCTGCGCAAGACGAAGGCCACATTAAGTGGCCTTCTTTGCGTGCGGAACTCGCGATGAACTTCGTGCCCCGCCGTCCGGGAGGACGCCTCTTTATTGATGGGAGGCCTGATAGGTCGATGGTTCCGTGCCCGGATGCGTCCAAAGTGGGACGGGCTTTCCGGATGGGCAGGGGCTTTCGAAAAATGCGTCCCGGAATTTGCCTTTGGAATGGGACGTAGTTTCCCGTTGAGGCGCTTTGCGGAAAGTGCATCCCACTCTGGGCGGTCGAAGTGGGACACACTTTCCCAAAGGCGCTCCAACGGGAAATTGCGTCCCATTATTCGGTCAAGAAACGGGATGCATTTTCCCAATGAGAGCAAAACCGGAAAATGCATCCCACAATCAGCCCTCAAAGTGGGACGCCGTTTCCCAATGAGGCTCAAGCGGAAAATGCATCCCGGAATTTGCGCTCAAAGTGGGATGCGGTTTCCGGTTGAGGGTCTAAGGGGAAAGTGCGTCCCAGAATCGACGCTTGAAATGGGATGCAGTTTCCCGATGAGGCACTCGACGGAAAATA
>DXLV01000006.1:3808-23473 GCA_019414545.1 Collinsella sp.
CCAGAAATGGCCTTTGAGCTGGGATAAGATTTCCGCGGCATCTCGGATTCTCAAAAATGAGACACGCCGTTGGCGAAAATGAGACACGTGATATCGGGCATCGGACGTATCATTTGCAAAAATGAGTCCACTCCACTCGAGTAAAGCGAGGTCCCTCATGTACGTTCCACACCCCCGTATCCGTAGGCTGTCGAAAATTCCGCTTGTTGGGACGGCGGCGCTTGCTGCGTTGATCGCCACGAGCGTCGCCTGCTTCACGGCCACGCCCCAGGTTGCCCAGGCGGCAGACGCGCCCGCAATCACCGATATGACCGAGCAGGATTATCAAGCCCTGGGTCTGGGCACGAGCGAGGACATTCCGGCCGATACCGTTGGCCCCTATTCCACTGATACCCCCACGACGTTTGCCACGCGCAGCGAGGTCTATATGGCAGCTAACGGTAGCCATGGCAATCGCTACACTCTGCGCGACAAGCTCGAGAACGTCGAGCGCGGTGACATTGGCGGCAGCAGCAAACTCACCGATGGCTATGGAAGTGTGTGGGGCGCCGCAAAGTTCTGGCAAAACGTCAACAACTTCGATACGAACAGCGATCTCTACAAGCATAGCGACTACGGTGGCGGCACCTGGTCGTACCTAAGCAACAATGAGTCCTCAACAGTACTCGCCAACGACAACAACGGTTTCTCGGGCATTCACGCCACGAGTGTTGAGTTCTGCAGCGACGCCCTCACGGGCAAAAAGAGCCGCGTTGCCGAGCTCCGTGCCTACGGCGACAGTTCCTCCACGACGATTGACGGCAAGTCATACGCTGGAAAGGTTGAGCTGGTCCTCTACTCGTTTAGCAACGGGCGCAAGCGCACTCTCGACACGCACCTGCCGGTGACGGTCAACACTAATATGATGTACGAAGGCCGTTTTAAGTACCTGGATGCCGGTTACCTGCAAGAGCACGACGCCGTCTTTGATGTCGAGGCGGGCGATGTCGATGGCGACGGCGTCGACGAGCTTTTTGTCTACGCGGGCTGCTATGTCGACGAGAACGGCGTGCGCAAGGCTGTAGTCGACATGTATGACTTGGAGGGCGGCAACTGGAAGCAAAGCGTCGTCAAGATCGATGCCGGTAACGCCGCGGACTACACCACGCACAACAAGGGCGGGAACGACTCCTGGACGCAGCTTCAGTCAGCTCCTGTCGTTTCGCTAGCGGCCGGCGACCTCGATCGCGATTTTTGCGATGACCTCGCCATCGTGGTCTCGGCACCCTACGGCAAGAAGAATATTGATAAGTCGACGCATTGCGAGCTGTTTTCGTGGGATGCATCCAAGGGTGCGCTCGTCCATGTCGATGCTCTGGGCGACGCGGGCGCAATCTCCCTCTCCGCGAACGGCAAGACCATGGTCGCTGCGAATGCGACGTTCGGCACGTTTGCCGCCTACGATGAAGAAGGAAAGAAGACGGGTGAAACCGTCACGGGCCTTATTCTTGCGGGCTATGACTGGCAACGCAGCGCTTTTGATTACGGCGCTTCTGACGGCAGCAAGGGGCTGTACGGCGCGCTGTACCGCTACGCGTATTTTGACTCGGAGTCTGGCGAGTTCAAGCTTTCCGATTGCAAGGAATACAGAGACGGGCTCCTCGCCTCCTATGGGCTGATGCATGTGCCCAACAGCGCATGGAAGGATGGCGCTCAGGATAAGCGCTATCCGTGCACCTTGGCGCCTATTGCCCTTGCCACTGCCAACCTTGACGGCCTGTCCGAGCAGCTGGCGGTCGACGAGGTGCTCGTGGGCGGCGATGTGTTCCGCGACTTTGCCTGCAACACGGCACAGAGCGGGGCTCAGGGCTTGGGGTCCATGGTCGGAACCATGAGCATGAGCGGTCAGCAATACAACAGCAGCAACAAGCATGACCACAAGGGTATAGAGCAGGTGTGGATCAGCGACGTCAAGGCGGGCAGCGTCTCGGGTTCGGACCGCTATAACGAGAGCTTTATCGCCGTGGTGGGCAAGCACCGCGACGAGGACCTGCGCAAGAACGATGACTACTATTGGATGACCGCCTCGCATTTTTCGCTCGACGAGAACGGAAAGGTGCGCCGCGGCGAGGAGCAGGTGATTAGCGAGAGCAACCGTCGCGGCACTACCTACGGCACATTTATCTCGCTCGCGCTGCCCGATGTCGACAACGACAGCGTCAAGATCACGTACAAGGACCGCTACAAGGTCTATACCAACCCGCGCGTGCTTGCCGTGCTGCAGGATGCGCCCTATGTTGAGGATCTGGAGCAGGCATACGGCTATCTGGTGTTGGGCGGCACGTCATACGGAGAGGAAAAGGGCACGGGGACATCCCAGGGCTATACCATTGGCGCCGAGTTGGGCGTTGCCGTCGAGGTGCAGACCGGTCCGCCCTTGGTCGCGATGAATGCTTCAGTCGATTTTGCCGCCGAGGGATGCTATGACTACCGGAGCGAGCGCACGGTCAGCGCAAGCGTAAGCTATGAGTCGCATGCCGGCGAGGGTGACAAGGCCGTGCTCTACACGATTCCGATGGTCTATTACGAGTATGAGATCGAAAATGAGGAAACTGGTGGCAAGGGCGTGATGGCGGCGCCCGTGTCGCTCGGCGCGCAGACCTCGGTCGTTAATGTCGAGGCCTATGACCGCATTGCCAAACAGCACAATATGACGCCGCTCAGCTACTTTTTGACCAACCGGTCGGGAGAACCCGGAACCTATCAAACGACGCTCAACGGCGAGACTCCCGTTGGGGATTCCTTTGGCCTGGGCAAGCCTGGCGTAACGCGCGCCTACACGCACGATGGGTTTAACGGCGCCGCCGCGCAGTCGGGGGCGAGCATTGAGCAGACCATCGAAGTCGAGGAGGGCAAGGAGCAGGAGCTCGAGCTCGGCTTGACGCTGAACGGCAGCGTTGTCATGGGCGCGAAGCTCGCAAAGCACGAGTTGTTTGGCGGCCTGTGCTTTGGTGCCAACGCCGGCTTTACTACGGGTAACTCCTCGAGTGAATCGACCGAATACGGCGGCACCGTCGACAACCTGCCCGAGGCCGCGCAGGGCAAGTACGGTTTTGTGTGGCGTCTGGGCGTCAACGCGGTGGATGTCGACAAGTTCGAGGCAGACTCGGGCGACAAGCTCGGCACCAAGGACACCGACCAGTTCTGGATCGTGGGCTATGACGTTAAGGACGTCGAGATGCCCGACGCGCCGGCCGTGACGGGCTTTACGGCAAACGCCGTCGATTCGACCAGCGTTACGTTTAGCTGGGACGATGTACTCGCAAACAAGAGTGGCTTTAGCTACGGCGTGGGCATGCTGCAGAGCAATGCGGCGGATGCGGTCGTCAATAGCTGGAAGATTGCCGACAACACGCAGACCTCGCTCAAGTGGGATGGGCTGCAGCCCAATACGGAGTATCGATTCGCCATCGCCGCCGTTAAGAATGGATCCACGACCGAAACAGGTATTCGCTCGGCAATCATCACGGTCAAGACCATGCCCGATGGCATGACGATGACCGTGAGCGGACCTGCGGCGGATGCTGCGGAGGGGTCGGATCTTGGATACGACTCTTCGGTTGAGCGCACGGCGGGAAGCCACCTGACGCTCTCGGCGATTGGCCATGTGAAGCAACTCGGTGCCGACGATAGCGAAACAGGGCTGGCACCGACCTATATGTGGTACCGCAAGGGCCGCGGCGAGACAGAGTTTAAGCTCGTGGGTGCCGATGGCAACCTCGCGGCTGGAACGGCCTCAAAGCTCGAGATTGACCTGACCGCAGACGATGACGGTGCGCAGTATTACTGCCACGTGGGATACAACGACGTGGGCCTCGACACCGGCACGACGCTCGTGAATATCGAGGCCGAGGAGACGGCGCCCACAACGGTGAACGCCACCCCGATCCGCACGCGCCGCCTGTTCTCACAGGCAAGTGCGGGCGCCAAGAAGTTCCTGGACCATACGCTGGTAAACACCGCCGGCCCAACCGATTCCGAAGGCTCAAAGGACCCCGAGACTCCGACAGCCCCGGAGACCCCGACGAATCCGGACAAGCCCAAGTCCGACAACGGAGCTAAGACCGACACCAAGGTCAAGACTACGACCACAGCGAAGAACCTCGCAAACACCGGCGACCAAACATTCGCCCTAGTCGCCACCGCAGCAGCAGCGGGAGCAACGCTCGTAGTGATAGCCCTCATCATGCTGATCAAGCGCCGCAAGACCCACTAGTAGCCAGTCGAACATATCGACAACCCAAAAACCCGGGTAGCCAAAAAACAGGCCACCCGGGTTTTCTGTTGAGTGGAGACTCCGCAAGCGGAAACTGCATCCCACAATTAGCGCCCGGAACGGGACACATTTTCCGTCAAGCCCTCATCCGGAAAATCCATCCCAGTTTGAGCGCCCAGACCGGGACGCACTTTCCCAAAGGGTCCTCAACGGGAAACTGCGTCCCATAATTAGGCCGAGAAATGGGATGAACTTTCCCAATGAGAGCCAACCGGAAACCACGTCCCAGAATCAGCCCCCAAAGTGGGACGCACTTTCCCAACGAGCCTCAACCGGAAAATACATCCCGGAATCCAGCTGAATAGTGGGACACACTTTCCCAATCGGGTCCCAAGCGGAAACTGCATCCCATTCCAGACAAGAATTTCGGGACACACTTTCCGCAAACAAAGAAGGCCACATAACGTGGCCTTCAACTTATATATGTTGCGGGTACCCCCATGACAAGCCGCGCTCCAACAACAGGGCGTCTGTCCGGGCGGAGGCATATAAGGTTCATCGCGAGTTCCGCACGCAAAGGAGGCCACTTAATGTGGCCTCCGTCTTGCGCAGGACTGTCCGAGCAGGGAACCCTATATGCCTCCGCCCGGACAGACGTTTCAGTTATGAGCGACCCGCTATTTGATCTTGGTCGTACCCGGTGCCAGGTTGGGGTCGGTTTCGTTGGCCTCAGTCTGGAAGTGCTCGGTGTACACGCTCTTGCCGTCGCGGAACATCTCGTAGTACTGCATCTTGGCGTAATCCTCGCGCGCCTTGGTGGCGGCTGCGGCAGCGGCGTCGTCGCCGGTGACGTTGGAGGAGAGCGCCCAACGCAGGCTGGCGTCCTCGTAGCCGACGGAGTTGATGGCGGGCAGCGACTCGCGCAGCGTCATATGCGCCTTCTGGTAGTCGGTCAGCGGGGCGCCAATCAGCTGCATAAGCTGCGTGGACAGGTAGTTGGTGGACAGGTCGTCAACCTCGCTCGTCTGGTTGCAGCCGGCAACGTCGTAGTTGGCCCAGATGATGTAGTCGGTCTGCCACAAACGCTCCTGGTGCGTGGCATCGTCCTCGTCGGTAAACCACTTGTCGTTGAACTTGGACGGGAAGAACGGCTGGTGGTCGCCCCAGAATACCACGACCACCTTGCGATCGAGTTTGCTCAGAGCGTTGAGGAAGTAACGCAGCGCCTGGTCGGACTGCTCAATGCACGAGACGTACTCGTCGACATCGGACAGTGTGCCGTCCTCGATGGTCTTGGCATCCAGATCGGTCGTGTCGATGTTCAGGTGCATCTGCTTGTCGACTGGCAGCAGGCCCGTGTCGTAGCCCGAGTGGTTCTGCATGGTCACGTCGAAGATAAACTGCGGATCGGCGTTCTGGTCGAGCAGCTCAAGAATCTTGTCGTAGGTCGCCTGGTCGGTCACCATGCCGCGCAGGGTATCGGCGCCCTGGAAGTCGTTGATGGACAGGAACTGGTCAAAGCCAAAGTCCTTGTAGACGTTCTCGCGGTTCCAGTTGGTCGCGTGGTTGGGGTGCATGGCCGTGGTGGAATAGCCGAGCGATTTGAACTGCTCTGCCAGATTACCGGTCGTTTCCATGTTGTAGATGGTGTAGGGGTACACGCCCGAGCCCAGGTTGGCCATAGAGTTGCCGGTCATAAACTCAAACTCGGTATTGGCGGTGCCGCCGCCGTAGGCGCTCACGTAGAGCTTGCCGCGGCTGAGGCAGTTGGACAGGCTCTTAAAGTACTGCGGGCCCTCGTAGCCGGCGCGCATGTTCTGGTAGATCGACAGATCCGAGAAGGTCTCGTTCATGATGGCGATGACCGTGGGCTTCTCGCTGTCGAACTGCTCCTTTGCGGCGGCGCGCTCGTCGCTCTTGGCCGCGTCGGACTTGTCGTAGGCCTTGGCGTACTTTTTGAGCGTGGCCTTGGCATCGTCGACGGAGTAGTCGGCGGGTTTGGGCGGCTTGATGGACTGCGCTGCGCTAATGAAAGCGGGCAGGTAGCCCTCGCGCCAGTAGCTCTCGAGCGGGCGCCAGGTGTAGACGGTGATGCCGAGGGTGTTGTAGTAGTCGATGAGCGTGACGTGTGCGGTCACACCGCCCAGGCACAGCACGGCGACGAGCAGGTTGGTGAGCAGCATGCGCTTGGCGTTGGCGGCGCCCTTCTGACGGTGCGGTGCCACCAGGCCGGCGTACTCGCACAGCAGCATGGCGATGGCGGTAAAGCCCATGGACAGCACGCAGAACAGTGAGATCGAGAAGGTGTAGCCGGTGCCGGCGACCGCGGCGGCGGTGGAGATGGCCGAAAGGTCGCCCGGCTGGATGGGCATGGATTTAAACGTGATGACGAAGAACTCGGCAATGCCCAGGACAAAGAGGGCAAAGGCCAGGACCGCGGGAGCTGCGCCGTGGCGCTGGAACAGGAAGAACAGGCCGGTCATGAGTGCGGTGATGATGGCCCACTCGAGCAGGATGCACAGGGGGTAGACCCAGGTAAAGTCGTGGTTGGACGATACCTCCATGCCCAGCAGCGCAAAGACGCCGGCGAGCAGCAGGCACAGGACGGCGGCGACGAGCGGTTTGCCCACAAAGGCGCCGCGCAGGCGGGCGAGCTTGCCGGTGGGGGCGGGGGCGTCGGGCGCGGCGAACGCAAAGACGCGCGGGGCGATGCGGTCGCGTGCGATGCTGGCCCAAGCGCAGCCGGTGAGGATGACGTTGGTCAGGATGAGCATCACAAAGGCGAGCGGCTCGTTTTGGGCGACGAGGCCAATGGCGCCCCAAATGGTCAAAAAGACCTGGAACAGGCCGAAGGCGACGCTCCACCCAAGAGCGCTTTTGGCAACGGTGCCCGACTGTGCGCGAATGGCCTTGGCCTCGCGCAAGACAAGGTAGACGGTCGCCGCAAGACCGACGAGCGAGATGGCGGCAGCGAACATGCTGAGACTCCTCACAAACTAAAACCTACGAAAGCGGGGGTTTACCCGATTGTTACCTAAATATGCGCTGCAATTGGTGTCTGCGCACAACAACCAGCCATATTAACGCGCACGTGTGGCGGTGTGGCGCAATGTAGTGGCGACCTGCGCGATAATGGACGGGAATTACACGGAAACGTAAAGGCTTCTTAAAGAATTAGCGAGGATGAGGCGATGAACGAGCAGGTTTGCACCAAGGCTGTGGATACGTGTGGCTATCCGGTCGAGACCACGGGCAATGCGGTGCTGGACACGTTGGAGCACCGTTCCTCCACGCGCGCTTTTGCGCGCGATGACAACGACCGTCCCGTAGCGGTGACCGACGAGCAGCGTGCGGCGATTTTGCATGCGGCGAGTCGCGCGCCGTCAGCGGGCGCCATGATGATGTATTCCGTCGTGAGCATTCGCGAGCAGGCTACGCTGGACCGTCTGGCCGACCTGTGCGACCACCAGCCCATGATTGCCAAGGCGCCCTGGGCACTAATATTTGTGGTCGATTATGCCAAGTGGATCGATCTGTTTGAGCACGTGGGCTGCTTTGAGCCCGAGTTTGTCGAGCGCACGGGCAAGGCGCCCCGCCGCGCGCCGGGTTTGGGCGACTTTGCCATCGCGGCTCAGGATGCCGTGATCGCCGCGCAAAACGCCGTGGTTGCCGCCGAGGCCCTGGGCCTGGGGAGCTGCTATATCGGTGATATCGTCGAGAATGCCGAGGAAGTTGCCGAGCTGCTCGATCTGCCGCCCTATACCATGCCGCTGTCGATGCTCATCATCGGCACGCCCCGTAAGGAGCGCCCGGCAATCGCGCACCCCGTGGTGAACCTGGTGCACGAGGAGCACTACTGCCGTGCGGATGCCGCGACTATGGATGCGCAGGTGGCCGAGATGGACGCGATGTTCCGTCCGCATGCTCGCGAGGTGGGGGAGCGCGTCGTGGATATCTACACCCGCAAGCACACGAGCCCCTTTATGGCCGAGATGAGCCGATCCATGGAGTGGTGGTTCAAAAACTGGCTCGGAAAATGACAAATGTGACAAGGGGACAGTCCCTTTGTCACATTCCATATCGCCGCGGTGGCCTAAAGACTGTATAAATCTTTATCTAGCTGGGAAAACAGTGCATTAAAACATGGGCCGATTACCTATAATCCCCTCGAACGTTAAAGTTGGGAGGAAACCGGCTTATGGAACAAAAGGCCAAGGAGGCAGCCTCGCACGCTGCGATTCCTGTGAGCATCTCGGCGATGCTCGTCACGCTGGGCGTGGTGTACGGCGATATCGGCACCAGCCCCATGTATGTAACCAAGGCGCTCGTTGCCGGCAACGGCGGCATCGGAAGCGTCACGGAGGAGTTCGTGCTCGGCGCGCTCTCCCTTGTCGTGTGGACGGTCACGCTGCTGACCACCATCAAGTATGTGCTCATCTCGCTGCGCGCCGATAACCATGGTGAGGGCGGCATCTTTGCCCTGTACAGCCTGGTCAAGCGCTGCGGCAAGTGGCTTATCATCCCCGCCATGCTGGGTGGCGCCGCGCTGCTCGCCGACGGCATCCTGACGCCGGCCGTTACCGTTACCACGGCCATCGAGGGCCTGCGCACCATCCCGGCGGTCCATGCCGTGCTGGGCGATGACCAAGGCCGCGTCGTCGCCATTACGCTCGCCATCATCATCGTGCTCTTCTTGGTACAGCGCATCGGTACGGCCAAGATCGGTCACGCCTTTGGCCCCATCATGACGCTGTGGTTCCTGTTCCTGGGCGGCACGGGTCTGTTCTTTGTCTTCCAGCACCCCGCCGTGCTGCTGTGCCTCAACCCGCTCCGCGGCATCGCCTTTTTGTTGAGCCCCAACAACCACGCGGGCATCATGATTCTGGGCAGCTGCTTCCTCGCCACCACCGGTGCCGAGGCGCTCTACTCCGACATGGGCCACGTCGGCCGCGGCAACATCTACGCTACCTGGCCGTTCGTTAAGTGCTGCCTGCTGCTGTCCTATATGGGCCAGGGCGCTTGGCTTATGAACAACGCTGCCAACCCCGAGCTCATGGGCATTGCCGATCTCAACCCGTTCTACCAGATGCTCGCCCCGGGCCTGCGCCCGTTTGCCGTCGGCCTTTCCACCGTCGCGGCCATCATTGCCTCGCAGGCGCTCATCACCGGCGCATTCTCGCTGGTGTCCGAGGCCAGCCGTCTGGACCTCATGCCGCACATGCAGGTCTTCTACCCTGCCGAGACCAAGGGCCAGCTCTATATTCCCATGGTCAACAACGTCATGCTTGTCGGCTGCGTCATCGTGGTGCTGCTGTTCCAGAACTCGGCGCATATGGAAGCCGCCTACGGCCTTGCCATTACGCTGACTATGATGTGCACCACGCTGCTGCTCTTCTTCTACCTGCACGAGGAGCGCAAGCTCAAGGTCGCGCCGTGGATCTTCGCGGCCTTCTTCCTTTTGCTCGAAGGCTTCTTCTTCGTGAGCTCGCTCACCAAGTTCTTCCACGGCGGCTATTTCACCATCCTCATGGCCGCGCTCATCATGGGTATCATGGTGTGCTGGTACAACGGTACGGCTGTTGAGCAGCGCCAGTTTACGCTGCTGCCGCTGCGCAGCTACCTGCCGCAGCTCAAGCGCCTGCGCGATGACGATCGCTACGAGCGCCTGAGCGACAACATCGTGTACCTGACCAAGGACACCCATACCGACTACATCGACCGCGACATCGTCTACTCGATTCTGGACAAGCATCCCAAGCGCGCTCGCGCCTGGTGGTTTGTGAATGTCGAGACCATGGACGAACCGCACACTTTTGCCTATTCGGTCGAGACGTTCGGCACCGACTACGTGTTCCGCGTGCATCTGTACCTGGGCTACAAGATCAACCAGCGCGTTAATGCCTATCTGCGTCAGGTCGTTCAGGACCTGGCTGCCACCGGCGAGCTGCCACCGCAGACGCATGACTACTCGGTCTACAAGGATCCGGGTAACATCGGTACGTTCAAGTTCGTCCTGATCCGTAAGCTTCTGGCGCCCGAAAGCGATGTGGAGCCGAGCGAGCGTACGGCCATCACGCTCAAGTACATCATTCGTCGCGCCGCCGGCACGCCTGCACGCTGGTACGGCCTGGAGAACTCCAACGTGAGCTTTGAGTACGTGCCGCTGTTCACCAAGTTCAAGGCCGTGAACAAGATGCAGCGCCTGGCTCCCAACGAGCGCCCGTAGGCGCCGACAGGTTGCACGGAGTTGGTTTTCGATGGACAAGATTGGGGCCGGGGAGGCAAACATGGATGCAAGGACACTCGACGTCCTCGAGGCGGGTATCGACGCCGCCGAAGATCGGTTCTTTACGAATCGGGCCAACATGGACATGGTCGATCGCGTGATTTCGATCGTGGCATTGGTATTTGGAGCGGTGTGCGTGTGCGCCCTGCTCGCGCACGTGCTGTTTGTCTAACGACCGCAGGCTGTAAAGGCTATACACTTGGAACCACCACAAGGGGAAACCACCACAAAGGTGCCTGTCCCCTTTGTGGTGGTTTTTGTTTTTGAGAGAGGGGCGGGGCGCTGATGGACGTCCATGCGGACGGCGATATTGCCGAGAACTTTTGGTGGCGGCGCACGACGCTGACGCGTCGCAGCCCTCTGTATGACGCCTGCGTATCGGCGGGGCTGCTGGTCGCGGCGACGATTGTGGGCGCGCTGCTCGACCATCCGGGTCTCGCGCCGAGCATCATGATCGTCTATGTGTTCGCCGTGCAGCTGTGCGCGTTCTTTACCTGGAGCCGCCTGTATTGCCTGCTGAGTTCGGCTGCCGCCGTGGCGCTCTACAACTTCCTGTTTGTCGACCCGCGCTACTCGCTGTCGTTTATCGACCGTGTTTATCCCGGCATGTTCTTCATCATGTTTTCGGTCTCGCTCGTGTCGAGCTCGATTTCGCTTGCCCTGCGTCGTGCCTTGGCGCAGGCCGCCGCCAGCGACCGGCGCACGCAGATGGTGCTCGAGACCAACCGCATGCTGCAGCGCTGCGCCGATCAGCAGCAGATTGTCCATGCTATGGCAACGCAGCTGGCACGTCTTTCGGGCTGTCCAGTCGTGTGGTACAGCGCCGACGCCGAGGGCGATGACCTGCTGCCGCGTGCGACATACACGGCCGTGGGCGATGTCGCGCCGGTGCATGAACTGGCGCCGCAGATGCCGCCGCGGCTCTCGGCGTCCGCCTATGTGGGAACGCCGCTCGATGCCACCTACGGCGGCTCGGCGTTCTACGGCATCTACCTGACCGTGCGCTCGGGCGACACCATGGTGCGCGCGGGCGATCCCGCCTCGGTGGTGGGCGTGCTGGCTATCGTTGCCGAGCCCGACGTGCTGACGCATGAGGAGCGAACACTTGCCGATGCCATCGTGAGCGAAGGCGAGCTGGCACTCGATCGCGCCCGCGCCATGGAGGCCCGCGAGGAGGCGGCGGTGCTTGCCAAAAACGAGCAGCTGCGCGCCAACCTGCTGCGATCCATCTCACACGATCTGCGTACGCCGCTCACCAGTATTTCGGGCAATGCCGACGTGCTGCTCGATCAGGGCTCGACCGGCACCGCGGTGCTCGATGCCCAGACGCGCCGCGGCCTGCTTCTATCCATTCGCTCGGATGCGCTGTGGCTCAACGCCACCGTCGAGAATCTGCTCGCCATCACCAAGCTCGAGGGTGGCGGTATGCGCCTGTCGACCACGCTCGAGCTCATGGACGATATCGTCGAGGAGGCGCTGCGCCACGTGAACCCTGCCGTGCGCGAGCACGACCTTAAGGTGGTGGCGTGCGATGAGCCGGCGCTCGTCAACGTCGATGCACGCCTGATGGTGCAGCTGGTGGTCAATCTGGTGAACAACGCCATCACCTATACGCCCGCGGGCTCGCATATCATGATTTCGATTAGCGTCGACGATGGACGCGTGGCGTGCTCGGTGGCCGATGATGGTCCGGGCATCGCACCCGAGGATCGCGAGCGCATCTTTGAGTCGTTCTATACCGCCAACCATGGTCTGGCCGACAGCCACCGCAGCGTTGGCCTGGGTCTTTCGCTCTGCCGTTCCATTGCGTTGGCACATGGCGGTAGCATAGAGGTTGCCGCAGCGGACCCGCACGGTTCGGTCTTTACGATTGAACTTCCTGCCGCCGATGTTTCGTTTGATAAGGAGTAGCGCTGTGCCGAACTCTGCCGTAAAACCGCTCATCTTAGTCGTTGAGGACGACCCCGCCGTTCGCAATCTTATTGTTGCCGCGCTCGAGGCGCACGGCTTGCGCCATATGGCCGTGGAGACCGCCCATGCCGCCATCGCCGCCGCCTCATCGCAGGCGCCGAGCATTGTGCTGCTCGATCTGGGCCTGCCCGATATGGACGGCGTCAAGGTGGTGGAGTCGGTGCGCGCATGGTCGGGCATGCCGATCATTGTGGTCTCGGCGCGCAGCGAGGATGCGGACAAAATCCGCGCGCTCGATGCCGGCGCCGACGACTATCTGACCAAGCCGTTTTCGGTCGAGGAACTGCTCGCGCGCATTCGCACGACGCTCAGGCGCCTTTCGTATGCGCAGATGGGCGGCGTTGTCTCCGAGGGCTCGTTCGATACCGGTGAGCTGCATATCGATTTTGATGCCGGCATCGCCACGATGGATGGCGAGGAACTGCATCTGACGCCGATCGAGTATAAGCTCCTGTGCCTGCTGGCGCATAACGCCGACAAGGTACTGACGCACCAGTTTATCCTGCACGAGATTTGGGGCACGGCGACCAAGAGCGACCTGGCGAGCCTGCGTGTCTTTATGGGCACGTTGCGTAAGAAGATCGAGTCCGACCCCGCGCATCCGCGCTATATCCAGACGCACGTGGGTATTGGTTACCGATTGGTCATCCAGGGATAGGTCGGCATCCGCCATCCCAATATGAGTTGCGGTGAAATACGGTCTAAATTTGCCTAATTCCAGGCAAAACAGTCCGTATTCCACCGCAACGTTGTCTATTTGCCCTTGGGCTTGCTGGCGTAGAACTTCTTCTTTTTAGGTTTGCCGGCGGGGGAGGGCTTGCCGGCAAAGCTGGACTTGCCGTTGCCGCGCGGCCCCCGGTCGCCGGCCTGCGCGTGCGTGGGTACTGCCGCACGGGGCTTGCGGGCCTCGGGGTTATGCAGTTCCTCGACGCGCTCGGCAATTTCCTCGGCGCTAAAGCCGACCTCGGCCATGGCGTCCTCGATGGGAAGTCGGCGCACGATATAGCAGTGGTGCACCTTCTGGTTGCGCGCGAAGTCCTCGGGGATGGTCTGTGCCGTAATGTCCTGTAGCACTACGCCCGCGCGGGCGAGCTTGCGCGTCTCGGGGCGGAAGCCGCGCAGGTTGCAGCTAAAGATGGCGTGGCCGCCCTGCGCGAGCAGGCGCGATACGCCAGCCAAAAGCTCAACATGGTCGCGCTGGACATCCCAGGTACGGCGGCCCATCTTGGACGAGTTCGAGAACGTGGGCGGGTCGACAAAAATCAGGTCCCAGCGGTTGCGCGTCTGGCGCTGGTCGCGAATCCAGGCGAGCACGTCGTCGCGCACAAAATGATGCTGCGGTCCCACAAAGCCGTTCTGGCGCATGTTGCGCTCGGCCCAGTCCAGATAGGTGTTAGAGAGGTCGACCGTCACGGTCTCCTCGACGCCGCCATCGGCCGCGTAGCAGGTGGCGGTGCCGGTGTAGGCAAACAGGTTGAGGAAGCGGCGCGCCTGCTTGGCGTGCTCGCGCACCAGGTTGCGCGTGACGCGATGATCCAGGAAGATGCCCACATCCAAATAGTCGTCAAAGTTGACGGCAAAGGTGAGTCCGCCCTCTTCGATGAGCGGCAGACGACGGCGCGCGATGTTGGCGCGCTCGCCCGAGCCGCCCTTGCCGGCGCCCTGTTTGCCGTACTGCGAGCCGCCGCGCGAACGAATGCGGGCCTTGGCGTGCACATGCTCGGCGGGAACATCTAGGATGCGTGGCGCGATGGCCAAGATGTCGAGCATGCGGGCCTGGGCCAGTGCCGGATCGATGGTCTTGGGTGCGGCGTATTCGGCGATGACGAGCCAGCGGCCCGGCGTCTGCGGGCAGCCCTCGTACAGATCGATGGCGGCGGAGTAATCGGGCAGGTCGGCATCGTAGACGCGGTAGCAGCTCACGCCCTCGCGCTTGGCCCACTTGCGGCGCAGACGGGCATTCTTGCGCAGGCGGTTGGCGAACTGCTCGGACTCGGGGATGAGCACGGGCAGCGGCTTGCCGTCGCCCAGGTCGAGCGTGGCGGTGGGCTCGGGCATGGGGGTGTCGGCGGCTTTGTCGTTGACCTCGTCGGCACCCGCAACCTCGGCCTCGGCATCTGCGCTGGTCGCAGCTTCAAACGCTGCAGCGGCGTGGTCGAGCGAGAGCCAAACCTCAATAGTCGCCTCCTCGTTATTGGGCATGACGGCGATGGAGCGCGCGGGCTCGGCATAGAGCGCACGGGCCATAAGGCCATCGCGGGTGAGTGCGGCGACCGGCGCCGCGGCAAGCTCGGGCGCGCGGCGCAACTCGCCGATGAGCGTCATGGTGTCATGCATGAGCGAAAGCGGTGTCTCGGTCGTATCCGCGACCACGGCGGCGCCGGCGACAGCGCCCGCGTGGTCCAGTACGGTGGCGGACTTGGCGGCGCAAAAATCGACAAAGCGCTTGTAGCCGGCACATTTAACCATGCGCTCAGCGGTCTTGCGGGCGGCGGGGTCAACATCCACGGCCACGATGCGCGCCTGGCGCTCGCGCGCCGCCGCCTCGCGCTCGCGCGCCTCGGCAAGCAGCTGCTCCCACAGGGCGGCATCGTGCAGCTGCCAGCCCTCAAAGCCCCAGCGCTCGCGTGTGGCGCCCGGGGCGCGGTCGGTCAGAATGTTCACGGCTTCCAGCAACAGGCCGCCGCCGGCGCACGAGGCATCGATCAGCGTAGGAAGGGCTTCATTCTCGTAATCGTCGGCCGTCAACTCGCGCTCGCACAGTGCGGTCCAGCCGACCTGCGCCAGCACCAGGGCGGCGTAGTCGGGGCGCAACACGTGCGCGCCCTCGCCGGCACGGGTCGCAGCGGGCGGCAGGCGTTTGAACAGCGGGTCGCCCGAAAGGTCCAGGCTGATGCTCGCACGGCGCTGACGCAGCGAAAGCAGCAGGTGAACGTCGGGGTCGGCGGCGTCGACATCGGCGCGACGGCCCGTGGTCTCGGCCAGACGGTCGCACAACGCGTCCTTGGCGCGCAGAGCCGAGAAGCGCGTGTTGCGCAGCTGCTCGGTCACGCCGCGGGCGGTGATGGCGATGGTGGCGCCGGGGCGGATGATAGTCTCCCAGGCGATGTCGTAAACGCTGTCGTACAGCTCGTCGGCATCCTGCGCCTCAAAGCGCCCAAGCACCACAAACACGCGGCTGGCCAGGCGCGACCACAGACAGGCGCGGTAGCCTTCTTCGAGCTCGCCCTCAAACGTAGCGCGGCCCTTCAGGCGGCGGACATGCGAAAGCCCGAGGTGTTTAAGCTCATCGGCGAGTGCGGACTCAAAGCCCTCGGGGCAGCTTGCGTAAAATTCCATGGGTGACCTCTCTGATTGCGTCGCTCCATTATATGATGGATGCTTCGTTTGCCCTTATCCTCGAAAGGAACCCATATGATTGATGCGTGCCCCGAATCCGCTGTGCTCTTTTTTGACGTGGACGGCACGCTGACGTCGTTCGATCCCGACGATATGACCGATAAGGACTTTACGGCGGTTCGTCCCTCGCAGACGGTGGTTGAGGCGTTCCGTGCACTGCGCGATGTGGGGCACAAGGCATTTATCTGCACGGGTCGCCCCCTGTGGCTTATCGCCGATAGCCTGCGTGCGCTCGACCCCGCGGGCGTCGTGGCCATGGCAGGCGCTACGCTCGAGGTCGAGGGCCGCGTGGTGCATGAGGAGTGCTTTGACGAAGACATTGTTGAGGAGCTCGCGCGTCGCATTACTGTGGCGGGCGGCGAGGCGTTGTTCGAGACGAACGGTGCCACCTATTCACTTGAGCCAGTTGGTGTCGAACAGTCATTTCTGCTAGGCGCCGGCGTGGTGCATGACGTTGATCAGATGCGCGTCGACGGCCGTCTGCGCGTAGGCAAGGTGTGCATTAACGCGTGCGACCTGGCTTGTGTGGCCAACGACGATGGCTTTATCGATCGCAACTTTGAGCTGTGCAACACCGGTGGTCAGAATCGCGAGCTGAGCCCCAAGGGCATCGACAAGGGCGTGGGCGTGGCGCGAGCGCTGGCGTATCTGGGCCGTGAGGGAAATGCGCGCACCTTTGGCTTTGGCGATTCTGGCAACGACCTGGGCATGCTCGCTGCTGTCGAGACGGCCGTGGCCATGGGCAACGCCATGCCCGAGGTCAAGGCGGTCGCCGACTACGTGACCGACGATGTCGCACACGACGGCACCGTCACCGCGATGCAGCATTTTGGCCTCATCTAATGAATCTCGCCTTCTGACGTTTGCTCAAACTGCGACTCTTTGCTTTTGCATGCTCAATCGATTTATCAATCCAAACACTGAGGTGTTTATACCGTTCGCCGAGAAGATAAAAAACCGCAGCTCACGCCTTGATAAACGTAGGTAAAGTGTTTAGCAGTTTATCGGCCGTATGCTAACGAAAGGAATCAGGCAGATGGCAATCAAGGTGTTCGCTGACGGTGCAAACCTCGAGGGCATGCTCGACATGTACGAGAACGGCAACGTTCAGGGTTTCACGACCAACCCGTCCCTTATGAAGAAGGGCGGCGTGACGGATTACCGCGCCTTTGCCAAGGAGGTCCTGGCCCACATCACCGATGTGTCCGTGTCGTTTGAAGTCTTTGCCGACGACGTCGAGACCATGGAGGTCGAGGCCCGCGAGATCGCTACCTGGGCAGATAACGTCTACGTCAAGATTCCGTGCGTGACCACCAAGGGCGAGTCCACCGCCGAGCTGGTGCGCAAGCTTTCCGCCGACGGCATCAAGGTCAACGTCACCACTATCTTTACGCCCGCGCAGGTTGACGAGATGGTCGAGGCCGTTGACGCCGAGACGCCGTCCATCATCTCGCTCTTTGCCGGCCGCATCGCCGACACTGGCGTCGATCCCATTCCGTTTATGACGGAGTCGGTCAAGAAGGCCGCCGCCAAGCCCAGCTGCGAGGTCTTGTGGGCATCCACGCGCGAGCTCATCAACATCTACCAGGCCGAAGCCTGCGGTTGCCAGATCATTACGGTGCCCAACAGCATCCTGGCCAAGCGCAAGAACATCGGTCGCGATCCGTACGAGGTCTCGCTCGACACCGTGCGCGGTTTTGCCAAGGATATCGCGGCGCTCGGTTTCCATATCCTGCCGTAACGCGAACACTGACTACGCCGCGGGCTGCTCGCCCCGGCCTTTCCTTTCCCTATCGCTCACGCGCTTCGCGAGGGTCGCGCTAGGCAAAGGAAAGACCGGGGCAGCCGACACGAACTTGCCAGTAGGTTGGCGATTAGCTTCCATATCCTGCCGTGGACAAAGGTACCCCCGCCTGCGCCGTGCAAAATTGAGAGTATTCAGCAAGGTAAAGGCTTTTACCAGTTAACCGAAGCACGGAATAGCCCCCGTTTTGGCTCTGACGACGCTAAAACGGGGGCTGTTTTTGACGCTATTGTCTCTGTGGGGCGTTCGGAACGGCGGAAATTGCAGAATACTCGCGATTTTGCACGCCACTACAGGGGGGACCCTTGCTTTGGCGGTCTACTTTCCCTGCACCATGGTGAGGGAAATCTTCTTGCGGTCACGATCGACCTTCTCGACCCACACCTTGACCGTGTCGCCGACGCGCACCACGTCGCTGGGGTGCTTGACAAAGCGGTTGGCCAGCTTAGAGATATGTACGAGGCCGTCCTGGTGTACTCCCACGTCGACGAAGGCGCCAAAGTCCACAACGTTGCGCACCGTGCCCTTGAGTTCCATGCCGGGCTCCAGGTCGTCGATGGAAAGTGCCGAGCGGCTAAAGACCACCTCGGGCGCGTCGTCGCGCGGATCGCGGCCGGGTTTCTTGAGCTCGTTGACGATGTCGATGAGCGTGAGAGTGCCGCAGTCCAGGTCGCTTGCCAGCGCCGAGATACTGCCCAGACGGCGCTCGATGTCGGGCACGCCGCCGCGGCTGAGCTCGCTTGCCGCAACGCCGGCGCGCTCCAGGACGGCCGTGGCCACCTCGTAGCTCTCGGGGTGGACGCTTGTCGCGTCGAGCGGGTTCTTGCCGCCGCTGATGCGCAGGAAACCTGCGGCGTTGAGGTACGCCTTGGGTCCCAGCTTGGGGACCTTCTTGAGTTGACGGCGATCGGTAAAGGCGCCGTTTTCCTCGCGATAGGCCACGATGTTCTTGGCCACGCTCGGCGTGATGCCCGATACGTATCCCAGCAGGCTCGCACTCGCGGTGTTGACGTCGACGCCCACGCGGTTGACGACGTCTTCCACCACGTGGCCCAGGGTGCGCGAAAGCTCGGCCTGGTCAAGGTCGTGCTGGTACTGGCCAACGCCGATAGACTGGGGCGGAATCTTGACGAGTTCTGCCAGCGGATCTTGCAGGCGGCGGCCCAGGCTCATGGCGCCACGTACGGTGACGTCCAGGTCAGGATATTCCTGGCTCGCGAGTTCGGAGGCGGAGTACACCGATGCGCCGGCCTCGTTGACGATGGTGTATCGCAGCCCGGGCGCCTGCTCGGCAATGAACTCCGAGACGACTTCCTCGGTCTCGCGGCTGGCGGTGCCGTTGCCGATGACGATGGTGTTGACGCCGTCCTTCTTGACGAGGCGGGCGAGCTCGCGCTTGGTGCCGGCGACGTCGTGGCGCGGCTTGGTGGGGTAGACCACGCCGTGGTCGAGCAGCTTGCCGGTCTCGTCCATGACGGCGACCTTGCAGCCGGTGCGGTAGCCCGGATCGAGCGCGAGCACGCGGGCGCCGCGCACGGGGCGCGCCGAGAGCAAGCCCTCGAGATTCTTGGCAAAGACGTTGATGGCCTCGGTCTGGGCACGAACGGTGAGTTTGGCGCGGGCCTCGCGCTCCAGCGAGGGGGCCATGAGGCGCTTGTAGCCATCGGCGATGGCGGCGTCAAAGACGGGAGCAAACACGCCCTGGCGACGGGGCCAGCGGCTGCCGAGGCGTGCCGTAGCGGCAGCGCCGTCGACGTTCACGCGCACGCGGAGCTTGCCCTCGCGCTCACCGCGGTCGATAGCCAGCACGCGGTGGTTGGGTATACGGCGCAGCGGCTCATCATAGCTGTAGTACGGCTCGTAGGGGGTCTTCTCGGCGGGGTCGGTGGCCTCGACGACGATGTCGGCGGTGTTTTGCGTAAAGGCGCGCAGGTCGGCGACGTTCTCGGG
>DXLV01000006.1:23483-68657 GCA_019414545.1 Collinsella sp.
TGTCGAAGCCGGCCTCCTCGTTGACGTAGTCCGCGGCGGCGTCGAGCGCGCTGCCCTTGGCCGAGGCCTGCATGATGATCATGTTGGCGAGCGGCTCCAGGCCGGCCTCGCGTGCCTTCTGCGCGCGGGTCATGCGCTTTTTGCGGTAGGGCTTGTAGAGGTCCTCGACACGCTGGAGCTGTGTGGCCTCGCGAATCTGTTGCTCGAGCTCGGGCGTGAGTTTGCCCTGGGCGCCGATGAGCAGAATGACGTCCTCTTTGCGCTGCTCAAGATTACGCAGGTAGGACAGGCGCTCGTCGAGGGCGCGCAGGGCGACGTCATCCATGCCGCCCGTGGCCTCCTTGCGGTAGCGCGAGATAAAGGGGATGGTGTTGCCCTCGTCGATGAGCTTGACAGCCGCCTCGACGTTGGCGGCCTTAAGGTTGAGCTCGCGGGCGAGCTGGGCGATAAGATCCATGGGACTCCTTGCGTTTAAGGTGCGTTTGCAGCACAGGGCTACCAAGGATACCACCTGCCACTTCGCCCAAAAAAGACTGTTTTGGCGCGGAACCACGAAAGCGGCCTATCTACTACGTTTGAACCGTGTGGGTCGACCATCCCCCGGTTTTCCGAAAATGCGCAAGCCGTTTACCTGCGGTTTTTATTTCGCGAAATTCGGTATGGATGAGGGTGATTGGTTAAACGTAGTAGATAGGCACATTTCGTGGCGAACGAATCAAGCTGAGGCGCAAAAAGGCCCCCCGCCTCAGAAAAATCGTCAGCGAAGTAGCAAAATGCCCCGCGGGCAGGAGGCTGCTCGCGGGGCAAAGAAGAGGGGCTTATTTGTGGCGGACCGAGGGACTCGGCATGGGGTTTCTGCCGCGGCCGCTCTTAAGGCATTACAGCTCGACGAGCTGGCCGGTCTCGGCGGCCTCCTTGATGGCGTTGAGAAGCGTGAGCGTCTTGACGTTATCGGCGGGGGTTACGACGGGCTCAACTTCGCGGCGGACGACCTTCACAAAGTGCTTGAGCTGCATCTTGTGCGGCAGCGCCGGGTCGACGGCCGGAATCTCCATCTGCAGCGGCTTGTGCCAGTTGGAGGCGCCGTCGTAGGAGAACTGATGCAGGCGGGGCAGCGAAAGGGCACCCAAGGTTCCGCCGATAAAGTAGGCGTCGGCGTCGAAGGGGCGGTACTGCGGATCCTCGCGAGCGGTGGCCTCCCAGTTCCAGGGGCTGGCGGTGGCGTCGGAGATGGTCATGCTCGCAAGCGCGCCATCGGCAAAACGGACGTTGACCACGGCGGAGTCCTCGGTCTCAAAACCGCGGGCGGCGCTGGACTGCATGCCCTGGACGGCGACGGGCTCGCCCAGCAGGTAGCGGAGCAGGTCCACGTCGTGAACCAGGTTGACCAAGATCGGTCCGGCACCCTTCTTGCGGCGCCACTCGACATCGAAGTACTCGTCATTCTTATAGATCATGTAGTGGAAGCTCGACACGGTGAGCTTGCCCAGCTCGCCGGACTCGATGATCTCCTTGGCCTTGTTGACGAAGGGGTTGTGGCGACGGTGCTGACCCACGAGCACGGGCACGCCGGCGGTCTCGGCCTCGGCGGCGAAAGCCTGGGCATCCTCGAGATCGTTGGAGATCGGCTTTTCGACCAGCGGCACGATGTTGCGCTTGATGGCCTCGCGAGCAACGCCCAGGTGCAGGTCGTTGGGGGTGGCGATAATGACGGCCTCGGGTTTGACCTCGTCCATCATCTGGGCGGGATCGGTGTAAAACGGCACGCCAGCGGCCTCGGCCGTGGCGCGGGCGCCCTCAAAGGCGTCGGCGATGGCGACGAGCTCGGCCTCGTGCTCCTCGGTGACAAAGCGGATGTGGTTGCGGCCCATGGCACCGGCGCCGATAACGGCAATGCGGACGGGGTTGAGCTCAGACATTTCGACTCCTTAATACTGGTGACCGGTGGAATGCGACAAAAGGGCTGCCCCTTTGTCGCATCGGTAAAACTAGGCGGACTTCTTCTTGCTGTCGGAGACCATCATGTAGACGGTGAGCACGACGGCGATGGCGGCAATCACAATGGCGCCGTAGAAGGACTGCTGGTAGGCGGCGCTGCCGGCCTCGGCGTGATACAGCACGGCGGTGATGGGCTGGCTGATCCAGGTGGAAGCGGCATAGCCCAAAAACATGATGCCGTAGTTGACGCCGATGTTGCTGGTGCCAAAGGCGCCACCGGTGAGCGGCGGGTAGATGACGAGCAGGGCGCCAAAGCTAAAGCCGAGCAGGGCGAGCGCCACAAAGAACATGCTCTGCGTAAAGCTCATCGACATGATGACGAGCGCGACGATGGTCACGACAAGGCTGATGAGCAGCGACTTGTAGGCGCCGAGCTTGTCGATGATCTGGCCAAAGGACAGACGGCCGACCAGGTTGGCGCAGGTGTTGACGGAGACGACCACGCCGCCGAGGGCGACGGCCGCGGCGCTCGTGGGGTCGGCGAAGAGCTGGACAGCGGCGATGGAGGCAACCTTGCCCACGAGCAGGGTGCCCGCGGTGGCGGCGAAGGCGAAGGTGGCGATGAGGACCCAGAAGCGCGGGGTTTTGACCATCTCGCCCGGGGTGAGGTCGCCGAAGGTGCCGGCGTGCGCGCCGCCCTTGGGGGCCTCGAAGCCCTCGGGCAGCCAACCGGCCTCGGGGGCCTTCAGGAACAGGGCGGAGGCGGCGATCGTCACAAAGAAGATGACACCGAGTGCCTTAAGGGCGCCAAAGATGCCAAGGCTCGGGATGAGCAGCGAGGCGAGCACCGGGGACAGCACGGCGGGGCCGGCGGTCGAAGCGGCCAGGGTGATGCCGGAGGCGAGGCCCTTTTTGTCGATGAACCACTTTTGGCCGGTGGTGAGCGCGGGGTTGTAGCCTAGGCCGTTGCCGATGGCGGCGACGAGCGAGAACCACAGGTAGAACTGCCACGGCTCGGTGACGGTGCCGGACATGAACCAGCCCACGCCGTAGCACACGGCGGCAGCGATCACGACGTTGCGCGGGCCGATCTTATCGGAGATGCGGCCGGCGAAGATGCCCGTCACGGCCATGATGGTCTGGAAGACCGGGAAAGCCCAGGTAAGTGCGCTGGACCACTCGGGGTAGACGGCGAGCAGGTTCTTGCTCACAACGGAATACAGCGCGATGGAGCTGATAAAGAACATGGTGACGCACGCGGCGGAAAGCACGACGGCGCGACCCTTGTTGGAGTTGGTGGAAGCCATTGGACTCTTTCTAATCGATACGGGGGAGGGGAGGGGCAAACGCCGCTGAGGTGCTTGCCCCGCGCCCCTTTCTACCGGGCTGGTTTACTGGTCAGTCGGCTTTGCGACGCCGGACTCATCGGACCAGAGCTCGACGCCCTTGTTCTTGAGGTAGTTGTCGGCAAAGGCGCGGCGGCCGCCGGGCTTGGCGGTGAGGTCGCCCATCATGTTGGAGAAGCCGCCGTCGACCTTGATGGCGTCGCCGGTGGTAAAGTCTGAGCGCGTGGACGCCAGGAACATGACGGCGTTGGCGATATCGCTGACCTCGCCGATGCGACGCGTGGCGATGAGGCGGCTGCGGCTCTTCTCGACCTCGGGATCGGCGTAAAAGCTTGCCGACATGGGGGTCTTGACGAAGCAGGGCTCGACGCAGTTGGAGCGCACGCCGTAGGGACCCCACTCGGCAGCCAGCATCTTGGACATCATGTTGACGCCCGCCTTGGTGGAGCTGTACACGCCCGAGAACGTTTCGGGGGAGTGACTGGCGACGGTGGAGATGTGAACCAGGCGGCCCTGGCCGGCCTTGATCATCTCGCGACCAAAGCGCTGCGAGGTGATGAAGTAGCCGGTGAGGTTGACGTTGATGACCTCGTTCCAGTCGGAGAGCGGCAGGTCCTCCATGGCTGCGAAGCGCAGGATGCCGGCGGTGTTGACGAGAACGTCGACGCGGCCGAAGTTGGCGATGGTGGCGTCGACGGCGGCCTGAACCTCGGCCTCGTCGGTGGTGTTCATCTTGTAGCCCTCGGCGTGGATGCCAAACTCGGCAGCGAGGTCGGCGGCAGCGGCCTTGACCTTCTCCTCGTCCAGGTCGAGCAGGACGACGTTAGCGCCATTGCGGGCGAACTCGCGGCAAATCTCGACGCCCATGCCGCCGAGCGCTCCAGTCACAGCGCAAACATCGCCCTCGAGCTTAAGCCAATTGCTCATAGGAACTTCCCTTCTTATGCCTCCCGGTGGGTCGCTCCCATTAACCGACCCACGTGGTTTTCGCTGGTTATCGTATGCTTTGCATTTGCGCAGGTGAATTGCATATTTGTTAGAATGGCGTTAACCATAGGTTTACACTGTGCGATGCAGTTTATTCTCAATTGAGCGCATGACCTGCGAAAACAACCTCCTGTGGCACCATGTGGCCACGGGCGCGAAAACGGGAGATTGACGTGTACGATCGACGACTTGAGGCCATATCGGCCGCTGCGGAGCTGGGAAGCTTCTCGCGTGCGGCGGCACAATTGCGCGTGTCGACTCCGGCGCTCGTCAGGCGGGTGTCGGGCTTCGAGGCCGAGTTCGGCATCACGCTGTTCGAACGCTCGCACTCGGGCGTCAAAGTGACGCCGGCCGGCGCACTGCTGGTGGACGACGCGCGCTCGATTATGCGGCAGTCCGAGGACGCGCTGCGCCGTGCCCGACGCGCGGCGGGCGATGGCGGTGCCGTGCGCCTGGGCGTGTCGATGATGTGCCCGGGGCGCCAAACGCTGTCGATGTGGTCGGGCATCCACGATCTGGAACCGTCGCTGCGATTTGAAATCGTGCCGGTAAGCGATCTCTACGACGAGCGCGAGACCGTCATGCGTAGCTTGGGCCGCGAGGTCGATGTGGTGCAATCGAGTTTTTCTACCCCACGCTGGGGTGATGCCTGCCAAAAGCTCCGCATTGTCAACGTGCCGTTTTATATCGATCTGCCGCGCACGAGCCCGCTGGCGCGCAAGAATCGCATTACGGTTGCCGACTTGGAGGGTATGCGTCTGCGCGTACTGCGCCACGGCAACGACGCCATGGACAGCCTGCGCATCGATCTTTTGGCCGATGGCGGCGTGGACGTGATCGACGTGGACAGTTTTGACTTTGCGCTCTTTAACGAGGCGGAGGAAAAGGGCGACGCGGTGCTCACTTGCGGGGCGTGGTCGGGCGTGCACCCGGCTTTTGTAGGCGTGCCGTTCCTATGTGGCCGCGAGGTGCCGGTCTTCTTGCACTACCCGCTCGAGCCCACCCTCCAAGTACAAAAATTCGTCAACGCCATGGCCCAACTCCTCAAGTAGCTCATTTGGCGCGGGTAGTCTTTTTGGGACGGGGCTTTTTTAGCTACCCAATCTGGTGCCGTCGAAGCATGACGCCGTATTTGGCACAGGGTAGCTAAAAAGCCCCGTTCCAAAAAGACTAACAAAACGAGGCCCTGGTCAAACGGCCAGGGCCTCACCAACTTTTATTCTGTTTTAATGACAGGTTGATTGCGCGCAGGAGGGCGCCCCGGGGACGGGCGGGGTGTTTCCTCCGCGCGCAGTTTCGCAGCGCAGCGAGAATGTTTGAGCACGGAGGAATTACCCCGACGCCCCGGGGCACCCTCCGTCAGTAACCGTTCCTACTCCAGCTCAAACGCTCCGGTGTAGAGCTGGTAGTAATATCCGCGCTTGGCGATCAGCTCGTCGTGGTTGCCGCGCTCGATGATGCGGCCGTGGTCCAGGCAGATGATCGCGTCGGAGTTGCGCACGGTGGACAGGCGGTGCGCGATGACAAACGTCGTGCGGCCCTCCATGAGCTTATCCATGCCGGCTTGCACGATAGCCTCGGTGCGGGTGTCGATGGAGCTCGTGGCCTCGTCCAGAATCATTGCCGGCGGATCGGCGACGGCGGCGCGTGCGATCGAAATCAGCTGGCGCTGGCCCTGCGACAGCTGTGCGCCGTTGCCGGTGAGCATGGTGTCGTAGCCCTCGGGCAGGCGGGTGATAAAGTCGTCCGCGCCCGCGAGCTTGGCCGCCGCGATGCACTCCTCGTCGGTGGCGTCCAGGTTTCCGTAGCGGATGTTATCCATCACGGTGCCGGTGAACAGGTTCACGTCCTGTAGCACGACGCCCAGCGAGCGGCGCAGGTCGGCCTTGCGGATCTTGTTGACGTTGATGCCGTCGTAGCGGATCTTGCCGTCGGCAATGTCATAGAAGCGGTTGATGAGGTTGGTGATGGTCGTCTTGCCGGCACCGGTGGCGCCGACAAACGCGACCTTCTGGCCCGGCTTGGCAAACACGGACACGCCGTGCAGCACCTCGTGGTCGGGCGTGTAGCCAAAGTCGACGTTGTCCATGACCAGGTCGCCGCGCAGCGGCACGTACTCGATCTCGCCGGTTGCGCGGTGCGGATGTTTCCATGCCCACATGCCGGTGTGGTGGTCAGCCTCCTCGAACTGCCAGGTCTCGGGGTTCACCTGCGCGTTGACGAGCGTCACGTAGCCTTCGTCGGCTTCGGGCTCCTCGTCGATGAGCTCAAAGATGCGGTCGGCGCCGGCGAGGCCCATGACCACGGCGTTGATCTGCTGTGAGATCTGGCCGATCTGTCCGCAGAACTGCTTGGTCATGTTGAGGAACGGCACCACGACGGCGATGGACAGCGCCATGCCCGAGATGCTCAGGTTGGGCACGCCCAGCGCCAGGAAAATGCCGCCCGCCAGTGCGACCAGCACGTAGAGCAGGTTGCCCAGGTTCATAAGGATGGGCATGAGGATGTTGGCGTACATGTTGGCCTTCTGGGAGACCTCGAAGAGCTTTTCGTTGCGCTCGTCAAAATCGGCCTCGGCGGCAGACTCGTGGCAGAACGCCTTGACGACCTTCTGGCCGTTCATGACCTCCTCGATATGGCCCTCGACCACGCCGAGCTCGGTCTGCTGCGCAATGAAGAAGCGCGCGGAGTTGGAGCCGAGCAGCTTGGTCATAAAGGTCATAAAGGCGACGCCGGCGATGATGACCAGGCACATCCACACGCTGTAGTACAGCATGATAAAGAACACCGTGACGATGATGATGATCGTCATGAGCAGGTTGGGCAGCGACTGGCTGATCATCTGACGCAGCGTGTCGATGTCGTTGGTGTAGTGGCTCATGATATCGCCGCGCTGGTGCGTGTCGAAGTAGCGGATCGGCAGGTCCTGCATGCGGTTGAACATCATCTCGCGCAGCTTCTCCAGCGAGCCCTGCGTGACGATAGCCATGGCGCGGTTCCAGAAGAGCGAGGACAGGACGCCGACGCCGTAGATGCAGGCGAGGGTGGTCACGAGCTGTGCGATCTTGGGCTGCGCGGCTTCCCAATCGCCCGACTGCCACGATTCGCCAATAATTTGCAGGGCGCTCTGCAGGAAGGTCGCGCCGATGGAGTTGATGATGGCGCAGAGCACCACGCCGGCGACGACGAGGGGCAAAAGCATGGGATAGAAGCCAAAGAGCGTCTTGATGAGGCGCGACATGGTGCCGCCCTTGCGGTTGAGCGCGCGCTCGGCGGTCGTTGCCTTACTCATGTGCCTCGCCTCCTTCCTGAGTCTGAGCTTGCGTTGCGGATGCCTCGGTGTCGGCCTCGACGGCCCCTTCGCCCTCGGCGCTCATCTTGTTTTGCGAGGTGAAGGTCTCGCGGTAGATCTCGCTTGTTTTAAGCAGCTCGTCATGGTTGCCGATCTGCGCGATACGGCCGCCCTCCATGACGATGATACGGTCTGCGTCCTGCACGGAGCTGATGCGCTGGGCGATGATGAGCTTGGTCGTGTTGGGCAGATAGCTTGCCAGTCCTGCGCGGATCTTTGCGTCGGTCTTGGTGTCGACGGCGCTGGTGGAGTCGTCCAGGATCAAGATCTTGGGGCGACGCAGCAGGGCGCGTGCAATGCACAGGCGCTGCTTCTGACCGCCCGAAACATTAGAGCCGCCCTGTTCGATCCAGGTGTCGTAGCCCTTGGGGAAACCGTCGACAAACTCGTCGGCGCAGGCCAGATGCGCTGCCTCGCGGACTTCCTCGTCGGTGGCGTTCGGGTCGCCCCAACGCAGGTTCTCGGCGATGGTGCCGCTAAACAGCACGTTTTTCTGCAGCACCATGGCGACCTGGTGACGCAGCGCGTCCAGGTCGTAGTCGCGCACGTCCACGCCGCCCACGCGCACAGCGCCTTCGGTGGTGTCGTACAGGCGGGCGATGAGGTTAACGAGCGTGGACTTGGCCGAGCCGGTGCCGCCGATGATGCCGATGGTCTCGCCGCTCGTAATGTGCAGGTCGATATCGTCGAGCGCCTGGCGCTTCGCATGCTTGGAATACTTAAAGCTCACGTGGTCAAAGTCGATGGAACCGTCGGCAACCTCGAGCACGGGCTCGGCGGGATTGGCGATCGTGGGCTCGGCGGCCAGCACCTCGGCAATGCGGTGTGCCGATTCGTCGGCCATGGTCACCATGACAAAGATCATCGACAGCTGCATCAGGCTCATGAGAATCTGGAAACCATAGGTAAAGGTCGAGGAGAGCTGGCCCACGTCGAACAGCGTGCCCTGGCTTGTGATGATGAGCTTGGAGCCCAGGTAGATGATGACGACAAACGCGCCGTTGACGCAGATGTTCATCATGGGGTTGTTAAAGGCGAGCAGCTTCTCGGCGCGGGTGAAGTCCATCTGGACGTCGCGCGCGGCGGCCGCGAACTTCTCCTTCTCAAAGTCTTCGCGCACGTAGCTCTTAACCACGCGCATGCCGGTGACGTTTTCCTCAACGGACTCGTTAAGGGCATCGTACTTGTGGAACACACGCGAGAAGATGGGGCGCACCTTAAAGATGATAAAGAACAGTCCAAAGCCCAGCAGCGGAATGATGACCAGGTAGACCATGGCGACGCTGCCGCCCATGATAAACGCCATGGTAAAGGCGAAGATCAATACCAGCGGCGCGCGCACGGCGATACGGATGATCATCATAAAGGCCTGCTGCACGTTGTTGATATCGGTGGTCAGGCGCGTGACGAGCGATGAGCTCGAGAACTCATCGATGTTGGCAAAGCTGAACGTCTGGATTTTGTAGAACAGGTCGTGACGCAGGTTCTTGGCGAAGCCGCAGCTCGCATGGCTGCAGGTGATGCCTGCCGCGGCGCCAAAAGCAAGCGATGTCAGCGCGATGAGCACCAAAAGGCCCGCGGTGGGAAGCATCTCGGCTACGGTGGCGCCGTCTTTGATGGCGTCGATCAGGTTGGCGGTGATAAATGGAATCAGCATCTCGCAGAGCACCTCGCCAAGCACGAGCAACGGCGTGGCAACGGTGACTTTCATATAGTCGCGGATGCTGCCCATGAGGGTTTTAATCATCCAGTTCCTCCCAGGTTACACGGATTTTCTCGAGCATTTCGGCGAGCCGCTCGCGCTCGTCGTGGGTGAGGGCACTAAAGGCTTGCTCTCTAAAGCGAATGCGGGCCGCCTGGTCGATGCGGGCGTTTTCCCGGCCGGTTTCGGTCAGGCGAATGGTGAGCTGCCGTCGATCCTTGGGGTTACGGCTGCGCTCGATGAGGCCGTTGAGCTCGAGCTTGGACAGGATCTCGGAAAGCGATCCCGGCTTGAGGTCAAAGTGCATGCCGAGCTCCTGCTGCGACATCTCGCCGCCGGGTTGCTTGGCCAGCAGGCAGATGATGGGCGCCTTGCCGGATACGCCTCCGCCATGAAAATGCATGTAATGGCCGCAAAAGCCCAGGCCATTGAGGATGCGCTTGGCGAGTTTGTCTTCGGCGCTGACCGCTTCGGGTACATCCGCAGGCTGTGACGGGTCACCGCCGGGCTCATGCGAACAAAGGTTAAGAGGTTCATCGCACATGAATTAGTGCCGCTCCTTTCTTTAGTTAGGTAGAGGAATTGTTTTGTGCCTAACCAATTTAGGAGCGTGAGAAATCAATGTCAAGGTACCAAACTAGTGGTTACGCGGGTTTACCAACCCGCGTAACGGCTCGATGCTGCAAACCCGCCAGAGCGGCAATCTGCCTTTCAACTTCGGCGGCATGACCAGAAGGTCAATGCCGCCTTGTTTCAAGGCACCTTGCTCGCTCTGGCGGGTTTTCGCTGACTTCGCCAAAACATCGGCGTTGCCCGACTAGTCGTTTTGGCACTTGGGGACGTTCCTTAAGTGCCGGCACTTGGGGACACTCCTTGTGTCGACTAGTCATTTAAGAACGTCCCCAATGACTATCCTTCCCGTAACCTTTCTGCAACAATTTGCCCTTCGTACCGCTCGACTCCGCTCGCAACGTTCCCTGCGCTACACTTAGTCGCACTGTGGTGCTGCCGCGCCGCACCCGAAACAAGGGAGACCCTCATGAAGAACACTCAGCTGCTGCTGATCAACGATATGTGCGGTTACGGCAAAGTCGCGCTTTCCGCCATGCTGCCGGTGCTGTCGCACATGGGTTACCGTATCCACAATCTGCCGACGGCACTTGTGTCCGATACGCTCAACTATCCCAAGTTCTACATCCACGACACCACGGAGTACGTGCGTCAGAGTCTTGCCATCTGGGAAGAGCTCGGCTTTGAGTTCGACGCCATCTCGACCGGCTTTATCGTGACCGAGGAAGAGACGCGCATCATTTCGGACTTTTGCCACCGCCGTGCGCAAAAGGGCACCAAGGTGTTCGTCGACCCCATCATGGGTGACAACGGCAAGCTCTATGCGGGCGTGCCCGAGTCCACGATCGGTCTCATGAGGCACCTGCTCGAGTGCGCCGACTACGCGGTTCCCAACTACACCGAGGCCTGTCTGCTCACCGATACGCCTATCGCCGAGCAAATTACACCCGACGAGGCCCGCACTCTTGTGGACGCCGTGCGCGAGCTGGGTGCCAAGTCGGTGGTCATTACGAGCGCCGTGGTCAATGGCACGAACGCGGTTATCGGTTACGACCATGTGGCGGGGGAGTACTTCACGATTCCCTTTGAGCTCATTCCGGTTTATTTCCCGGGCACGGGCGACACGTTCTCGGCGGTGCTTGTCGGCCGCGTTATGGCAGGTTGGAGTCTGCAGCGCGCCACAGCCGACGCCATGCGCGTGGTGGCTGAGCTTATCGAGCGCAATGCCGACCAGGAGGATAAGTCCGCCGGCCTTCCCATCGAGGCCTGCCTGGATGTGATTGACCATGAGTAATGCTGGCGAGGGCGGCGTCAAGCCTGCGGGCGAGAACAGGCCGCTCGGCGCACCGCGCGGCAAGCGTCCGCATATCCGCGTGAGCTGCGTGGACCAGCTGGGTGCGTGCCGCTGCCACCATGGTCACAAGCCGGGCGACGTTTTTGACTTCGACCGAGACCGCGGCAAGATGTGCGCCATGGCCTGTCACGTGGGCTTTCCCTATATCGACATCCTACGCTATGGAGGCGCCGTGCCTGGCAACGAGCCTGGTACGGCAAAGTTCTGCTGCCCCGAGGTCGATACGCTGAACGTCTGGCTTGCCGAGATCGTTGACGAGTAGTTGGGCGTGGATTTTCTCCCGTTTAGAGCGCGCTTGAACGCTCAAAGTGGGAGAAAAACCACGCTCGATTTGTATATGGGAATTCCGACTTCGCTTATGCCTATGCTTAGGCGTTGTCGTCGTTGTTCTGTGCGCGAGCAAGGTCAAATTTCTGCATTTCATCCGATTTGCGGCTCTAAAAACTCTGCATTTCATCCGATTTGCGGCTCTAAAAACTCTGCATTTCATCGATTACAACTGCTCGAGCATAGCAGTGCAACCGTCGAGCACGTCGCGGTAGGTGGCATCGAAGTTGCCGGTGTACCAGGGATCGGCCACGTCGCCGGGGCGCTCGGTCCAATCGAGCAAGCGCGTAATCTTGTCGTCGGGGTCGTCGCCAAAGATGCGACGCAGGCCGCGCGCGTTCTCAGCATCCATATAGACAATGTGATCCCAGTCGCCATACTCCGCGCGACGCACCTGGCGCGCGCGATGGGCAACGACGGGAATCCCGACTTCGCGCAGCTTGGCGACCGTGCCATGATGCGGCGGGTTGCCAATCTCTTCAGTTGAGGTCGCCGCGGAATCGATGACAAACTCCGCCTCGCGCCCAGCGCGGCGCACGAGCTCGGTAAACACCGACTCGGCCATCGTCGAGCGACAGATGTTGCCGTAGCAGATAAACAGTACGCGTTGCATATGCGGTTTCCTTTCGATCGTCATCATCGAGCTCGAGTATCGCATCTACGCCTGCGCCTACGCCCTCGCCCGCCTGCGCTCCCAGCGTGCCAGCTTAATCGTCACCAGCGTGAGCGCCCAGGCCACAAGCGAGAACGCGGCGCCCACGGCACCCACGTACGCAATGCCAGCGCTGCTCACAACGGCGCCGCCTACCGCGGTGCCAAACGAGATGCCGACGTTAAACGCCATGGGCTCAACCGAACTTGCGAGCACCATCGACTTGGGATGGCGGCTGCGTGCCACGTCCATAAAGTGCGTGATGCACGACACCGAGAACAGGTACATGAGCAACGCCAAGCTAAAGACAAAGACAAGTGCGAGCGGCATGGCAGCGCCCGCGACAAACAGCCCAAACAATGCCGCCGCCTGCAGCGCGAACGTAACCAGCAGTGCCTTCATGCCAAAACGCGCGTCGATCCATCCGCCCAGGATGTTCGAGATCAGGCAGAACACGCCGTAGGCCATAAGCGTGGTACTGGCTTCGACCGTGCCCATGCCCAGCACCTGCTCAAGATAAGGTGTCACGTAGCCGTAGAAAACGTAGACCGACCCCACGCCAAACAAGAAGATGAGCATGCCGGTGATGATGCTCGGCTCGCGCAGCAGACCCGCCTGCTCGCGGAAGGTGGCGGGCTCATCGGTCTGCCCGGCGCGCGGCATAAACGCCACGAGCGCTCCGCAGATTAGAACGGCAAAGGTCAGCGTGCCGTACATGGCCATGTGCCAATCGAGCGTGTCGGCCACAAACTTGCCGATCGAAGTGACAAAGACCATTGCCACGGAAAACGCACCATATACCACCGAGATGGCAAGCGAGGTTTGCTGCGGGGACAGCAGCTCGGGGATGTACGTCACACCCACGGCGAGCAGTGCGCCCGAGACGGAGCCCAGGACAATGCGCGAGATAAACAGCACCTGGAAGTTGGGCGCCAACGCCATGACCAGGTTGCCGAGCACAAAGACGATGCTATAGCACACGAGCAGCTGGTAGCGGCGGAATCGCCCCGTGCTGAGCGCAAGCACCGGCGTGGCGATGGCGTAGACGAGCGCGAACACGCTGATGAGCTGGCCCGCAGTGGCAAGTGATATGCCGAGTTCCGTCGCCAAGTCGCTTTCGATGCCGATGACCACGAACTCGGAGCAGCCGAGCGAAAATCCCAACAGCACGAGCAGCGCCAGGCAGAGCTTGGTGCGCGCGGGGGAGAGCGCGGCGGCGGTTGACTTACTTTTAGGCGTGGTTGCGGCGGTCAAGGTTGTCACTCCAATGTCGCATGAATAAGCGGGATTCAATCCCTGCAACTCTAACAGAATGTGTCAGGTGCCTGCCCCCTTTGTCGCAGGCTGCGCTTGCCTGTATAGTCGCAATACAGGCGAAGATGGTCTCAGGTACATCGCGGGCGACAGGAGATCCCATGGGTATGCACACGACAAAGGTTGCAGTGGGCGAGGGCAAGTTTGCGCTCGAGGCCCAGCTGACGGTGACGCCGCGAGGCATGGCGGTGTACGCCTGCTCGCCGGAGTTTGCGCACCTGGGCGCCACGGCTCAGGCCATTCCGCGTCCCGAGCCCGGCCGCACGGCGACGGTGAGCATCCTGGCTGTTCCGTGCCATCGAGACGAGATTCCAGCGCACGATATCGCGGCGGCGTTGGCCACGCGCTTTGGCGTGCCGGTGGTTGCAAGCACGGGTTTTCATGTTGAGCAGGCGAGCGGGGACGACCTGCAGCATGTGCTCGATACCACCAAGGAGCTCATTGCCGCGCTCGAGGAGGCCGCAGCCCGCATTCTACGCGCCGGCTGGGACGAGGGCGGTGCGGGCGCCGAGGTCGTGGCGGTCGATACCGCGACCGGCGAGGTACTTGGCCCTGTCGATCGCATCGAGGCACATGCCGGCGAGGGCATCCTGCATCAGGCATTTCTGACGCTTCTAGTTGAGGGCCGGGGCGAAGACGCACACCTGCTGCTCTGTCGTCGCAGCCCGCTCAAGCGACTGTGGGGCGGGGTGCTGGCCGATGGCTGTGCCGGCCATCCGCTCCCCGGGGAAGACGTCGCGGCCGCCACGGCACGTCGCATCAACGAAGAACTTGGCATCACGCGCGAGCCCGATCAGCTCAAGCACCTCGGACACGTGGTGTACCGCGAGGACCACGGCGACGGCCGCTGCGAGTGCGAATGGTGCGAGGTGTTCGCAGCCCATGTTGAGCCGGGCGAGCTGCATATCAACCAAGAGGAGATCTCGGAGGTGCGTCGCGTGGCCCCGTCCGAGCTCAAAGGCTACCTGCAGGGTCACCCCGAGCAGCTGGCCCCCTGGCTCCGCGAGGCACTCAGTGACCCATCCATTCGTACGGCCCTCGCTATGTAACAAAGGTACAGTCCCTTTGCCATATCCAAACCGTCACAACATTCGATGAAAATCTCGAAAACGAGGAAAAGCGTCGAATGTTGTGACGGTTTTTGTCCAGGGAATCGCTCCTCATCCAAAAAATCCGCTTGACTGTATTGCAACAACACAGCGCAACGTAAGGGGTGCCCGATAACGGGCGCCCCTTTTTAAGTGGCAACGTGGCTGCGAATCCGGAGCGCCCCCAACAAGAAAGGTGGGGAGATGGAAGCGGAAAAGAAGGCATTTAAGATCACCAAGCGCGAAATTGGCTTTGTGCTGGGTATCGTTGTCTTTTTGCTAGTGAAGTTTCTTCCTTTGGCGGAGCTGAGCTCGACGGTCGAGCTTACGGTCGGCGGTCAGACCTGTCTGGCACTGACGCTCGCCACGGTGGTGTTCTGGGCATGTGGCGTGGCACAGCCGGGCTTTGTGGGCCTGCTCTATTGCGCGCTGCTCGTTCTGTTTAAGGTGTGCGTGGACGACACGGGCGCCGCGAGCATCTCGGCGACGGTCGCCTCCACGTTTAGCTCGTGGACCAAAGCCACCATGTGGCTCGTCATCGGCGCCTACCTCATCGCCAGCGCGGTCAAGGAGTCGGGCCTGGGCGAGCGCATCGCCTATGCGTTTATGCTCAAGTTCGTGCGCGATGCCAAGTCGCTCATCATCTCGATCTTCGCGCTCACCTTTGTGCTGTCGCTGCTGATCCCGCATCCGTTCCCCCGCGCCTTCCTCATCCTCGCCGTCGTCTCGGTCATCGCCGAGTCCGCCGGCTACGGTGACGACGACCGCGGCAAGCTCGGCTTCCTCGTGTTTGCCGCTGCCGCCCCGGGCTCCATGTTCTTCCTGACGGGCGATTCCACGCTCAACCCGCTCGTTGCGCAGTACAGCGCCGAGGCCGGCGGCATGAGCCCGTCCTTTGTCGACTGGTTCCTGTACATGAGCGTGCCCATGCTGGTCGCGCTGCTGTGCACCCTGTTCCTGGGCCTCTTCCTCTTTAAGCCCAGCAAGGAGCTCGTCTACGATCGCGAGCAGATCGTGGCCAAGCAGGCTGCGCTCGGCAAGCTCTCCGTCAAGGAGATCCGCACCATCGTGTGGCTTATCATCGCCATCGCGCTGTGGCTCACCGTCTCGGGCGATTACATCGGCTGGGTCACCCTGGCCATCGGCGTCTGCCTCGCCATGCCCGTCATCGGCGAGGTCCTCACCCCCGCCAGCTGGAACGCTGTCGACATCAAGTCCCTCATGTTCCTGACGGCCGCCATGGCCGTGGGCTCCGTGGGCGGTGCCACCGGTATGAACGCCTGGATCGCCGACGTCGTGCTTCCCAGCTCCGTGCCCGAGAACATCTTCCTGTTCGCCCTGCTTGTCGCTGCGCTCTCCATGATCATCCACATGTTCATGGGTTCGGTCATGGCCGTGCTCGGCGTGTGCGTGCCGGCGTTCATAAGCTTCGCGGCCGGCTCCAGCGTGAGCCCGCTCGCCGTGGCGCTCATCGTCTTCACGTCCATCAACATCCACTACATCCTGCCGTTCCATAACCTGCCGATCCTTATCGGCGAGGGCAAGGACGCCGGCGGCTACACCTCCAAAGAAGCCATGCGCATGGGCATTCCCCTCACCGCGGTCGTCTTTATCGTCGTGCTGGTCGAGGCCGCCTGGTTCCACCTCTTTGGCCTGATGTAAACGGTCGAGCGCTTGGCTGTAATTAGCCGAGTGCTTGAACTGCGAGTGCCCGAGTGCCCCATCCATGGGCGCCGTGGCCCCACTACGTTCCCCAGCCCGGCGGCACTCCCGCCGCCGGGTACTCTCCCGAAAGGAGCACGCCATGTCCACTACCGATGCTTCCCAGATCCACGATCTGCGCTCCGCACTCGACTTTTTGCGCGAGATGCCGGGCCAGCTGCTCGAGACCGACACCCAGGTCGATCCGGACGCCGAGGTCTCGGGTGTCTATCGCCACGTCGGCGCCGGCGGCACCGTTATGCGTCCGACCAAAGAGGGTCCGGCGATGGTCTTCAACAACGTCAAGGGTTTTGACGATGCTAAGGTCTGCATTGGCATGCTTGCCAGCCGCAAGCGCGTTGCCGCCCTGCTCGACTTGGACGAGGAGCACCTGGGCCTCGAGATCGGCAAGCGCTTTGAGAACCTGATCGCGCCCGTGCAGATCGCCGAGGGGGCCCACATCGACTGCCAGGAGGTCGTGTACAAGGCGACCGACGAGGGCTTTGACCTGCGCAAGATCGTTCCCGCTCCCACCAACACGCCCGTTGACGGCGGCCCCTACATCACCATGGGCCTCGCCTACGGCACGAGCCCCGACGGCTCCCAGTCCGACGTGACCATCCACCGCTTCTCCTGCGTCGACAAGGACAAGCTCGCCATGTGGATCACCCCGGGCAGCCGTCACCTTGGCGCCTTCTTTGACGAGTACTGCCAGCGCGGCGAGGACATGCCCATCTCCATCTCCATCGGCCTGGACCCCGCCGTGTACATGTGCTGCGGCTTCGAGGCTCCCACCACGCCGCTCGGCTTCAACGAGCTGCAGATCGCCGGCGCCCTGCGCGGCCATGCCGTCGAGCTTGCCGACTGCGTCACCGTTCCGCAGAAGTGCATCGCCAATGCCGAGTATGTGCTCGAGGGCTACCTCATGCACGACGAGACCATCAACGAGGACGTCAACGGCCACGGCTACGCCATGCCCGAGTTCCCCGGCTACACCGGTGGCGCCAAGGTCTGCCCGGTGATCAAGATCACCGCCGTCACCACGCGCGTCAATCCCATCATGGAGAGCTGCATCGGTCCCTCGCACGAGCACGTGTCCATGGCCGGCATCCCCACCGAGGCATCCATCTACAAGATGGTCGAGACCGCCATCCCGGGCCGCCTGCTCAACGTCCACGCTGCCCCCTGCGGCGGCGGCAAGTTCGTTGCCATCATGCAGTTCAAGAAGTCGAGCAAAAATGACGAGGGCCGTCAGCGCAACGCCGCCATGCTCGCCTTCTCGGCATTCTCCGAGCTCAAGCACGTCATCCTTGTTGACGAGGATGTCGATATCTTCGATATGAGCGACGTGATGTGGGCCATGACCACGCGCTTCCAGGCCGACGTGGACCTCATCACCATCCCCGGTTGCCACTGCCACGTGCTCGATCCGTCCAACGACCCCGCGTTCGACCCCACGATCCGCGAGCACGGCATCGCCTGCAAGGCCATCTTCGACTGCACGGTCCCGTTCGACCTCAAGAAGAACTTCATTCGCTCGCAGTTCATGGAGATCGACACAGACAAGTGGGCCAAGGAGATTGCTTTCTAAGGTTCCGGCGTTCTACCGAACGCCGGACCACTCGACGCTGCGCCCGCGCCTGGCGGGCAATCTGCCCCTCAACTGCGAAGGCATGGGCATAAGCCCTATGCCTTCTTGTTTCGGGGCACCTTGCCTCGCCAGACGCGCGCTCGCTGACATTGCCCGACCTATAGCTGCCATTTTGTTGTTAGGAGTTGTCATGCCTGAGTCTTCTGTCCGTCCTCGTCGCATTGTCGTTGGCGTATCTGGTGCCAGCGGCGCTGCGCTGGGCCTCGAGTGTCTCAAATGCCTGCGCCAGGCCGGCGCCGAATCGGCGCTTGTCGTCACGCGCGGGGGAGAGATCACCATCGAGCAGGAGCTCGGCATGACGCTCGACGAGTTTGCCACGCATGCCGATGTGATCTACGACAACAAGAACATCGGCGCCGCCATCGCAAGCGGTACCTATCCGGTCGATGGCATGATCGTGGCGCCCTGCTCCATGAAGACGCTTGCCGGCATCGCGAGTGGTTACAGCGAAAACTTGTTGCTGCGTGCGGCCGACGTGCAGATGAAAGAGCAACGCCGCCTGATACTCATGGTGCGCGAGACGCCCTTCAGTGCGATCCATGTCGATAACATGGCGCGCTTGGCGCGCATACCGGGCGTCATGCTCATGCCGCCCATGCTCACGTTTTACAACGGCCCCGCCACGCTCGATGACGCGGTGCATCACATCGCCGCCAAGGCGCTCGAGGCCGTCGGCGTGTCATGTGCAAACTATAAGCGCTGGTCATAGGCGCATTTAGGGTAGGATACGAGGAGTGTTTGAGCCCGCTGCCCCTGTGGGCGGCGGGCTTTTCGCGTCAAAGGATGTGTCGGGAGGACCTATGCAGACGGGTATGTATGCGATTAGCGAGATGGCGAGCTTGTTTAACGTTTCGCGCCAAACGCTCATCTACTACGACAAGATCGGCCTGTTTAAGCCCGCCGTGGTTAACGAAAAAGGCTACCGTTTCTATTCGCCCACGCAGATCCCGCTCATGCGTCTGATCTGCATGCTGCGCGACCTAGGGCTCGAGCTCGACGAGATTGACCGCCTGACCTCGACGTTCGACATTGGCGAGATGACCGATCACCTGCGCTCGCGGGTTCAGGCGCTCGATGGGCAGATTGCCGGGCTCAAAGCCGAGCGTGCGAGCGTGCAGGAGCGGCTGAGCTTTTACGACGAGGCGGTTTATTGGCGCGAGCGCGAGGGCAAACCGGAGCTCAAGCAGTTCGAGCGCCGCTTCGTGGTCTTTGAGGAGTTCCCGGCCGATATCGAGCGCGGCCGTTCGATGCTGCACCCCACGCTCATGCGCGCGATTCTGCGCATGCGTGCGCTGACGGGCACGCGTCCCATGCGCGGTTGGGGCGCCATGCTGCGTCGCGAGGCGCTGCATTCCGACGACCCCATTGCCGGCGCCGGCTCCTTTGCCGTGCTACCGCGCGGTGCCGAGGAGCTGCTGCCGAGCGATCCCGCCGAGCTGGCAGAAATCGGCATCGAAGTGCTGCCCGAGGGCACATACCTGTGCATGAGCCGCTGGGGCATGCCGTACGAACCCGAGGGCATCCGTGCCGTCGTGGCCTGCATGGACAAGCACGCGCTCCAGCCCGTTGGCAACGCTTTCGACTTTTGCTACCTCGATACCACGAGCTACGACGAGTCCCACCAAGAGGACTTCTGCTGTATCCAAATCCCCGTCGCCCTTCAGATGTGACAAGGGGACAGTCCCTTTGTCACATTCGCGGCATGGCTGCCGCCCAAACCGTCACAACATTCGATGAAAATCTCGAAAACGAGGAAAAGCGTCGAATGTTGTGATGGTTTTCCTATCTGTGCCGGCGAGCCGCCGTGCCGTCTGGGGGTATAAGGCTAGCAAGTGTTTATTTGCGAGGCCAAGGGGGCGCCCCGTATGGATATCGATAGCTTTGAATGGTGGTACAGCGAGGGCGAGGCTCCGGATGAGGTGTGGGACGAGCCCTTGCCAAGTGATGAGTTGAGCGACGGGACCGATGTGGACTCCGATGCTGGCGATGCGCTTGACTCGGATGCCGATTCCGACCCCGCCGAGCCCCTGACCTTCGAGCAGGCCTGGGCCCAGGCCGAGGCCGACGAGGCAAAGGCCGATGCCACGGCCACGCTGGGTGAGCCAGCCGACATGTCCATCTCGCCGGCCAAGACCCCGCAGCCGCGCCACACCATCGACCCCGGCAGCACGGCATCCTTCAGCATACTCGACGTGCCCGCGCAGGGTGCCCAGGCGCCCGCCCCCACGCGTCGCCCCAACCTGGCTCGCGAGGAAGACGCGGCCCGCCGCTCACCGCTCGGCCCCATCCTCATCGCCTTCATGGCCGGCGTCATCGCTTGCTCGGCGATCGGAAATGTCTGGAGCCACGTGGAGCAACAGCGCAAGGACGCCGCCAAGGTCGAGATGTCCGTCGAACAATCGCTCAGCCGCACGCGCTCGGTGCATGTGTCGGTCGAGGTTAAGGACGGTGCGACATGGGACACCGCCCGCGGCGACAGCCAGATGCTCGTCCATATCGTGGGTCGCACGCTCAAGGGACAAGCAATCGACGAGTATCAATACGTCAATTCCGAAGGTGACGGTATCGAGCTCAAGCCCGGCGACTACGAGCTCACGGTCGATGAGCCGCCCGTCGCCACCGACGGCACGCGTTACCGCGCCTCAAAGCGCATGGTTCCGGTGAGCTTTAATTCACAGGCGCCCGATACGGTCGATAGCACGCCACAGGGCGGGTTTGACCTTTACGCTATTGCTCAATAACTGCACCTGTCGCTCAACCCCGCCGCCAAGAGTGGGACAATAGCCCTCGACACCGTTGTTTACTATTGGAGGAAGTAGCATGTCCACCGTCACTACCATCAAGCGCGGCGGCCTTACCGCGGCCATCGATTCCATGGGCGCCCAGCTCACGAGCCTTGCCCTCAACGGCAACGAGTATCTGTGGCAGGGCGACCCGGCCTTTTGGGGCAAGCACGCGCCCATTCTGTTCCCCATTGTGGGCTCGCTGCGCAACAACACGGCGACGTCTGCGGCCGGCACCTGCGAGATGCCGCGCCACGGACTCGCGCGCATCGTCGAGCACAAGCTGGTCGAGGTCTCCGAGGACGGCTCGTCCGTCACCTACGAGATCACCGATACGCCCGAGTCGCTCAAGGCTTTCCCCTTCCACTTTAAGCTCAACATGACCTATGCCCTAACCGGCGACGCCACGCTTACCCAGACTTTTGCCGTCACCAACACCGGCGACGTGGACCTGCCGTTCTCGGTGGGCGGTCATCCTGCATTCAACGTGCCCGCCCCCGGTGCCGAAGACGAGGCGTTCGAGGATTACGAGCTGGCGTTTACCGAGGCTTGGACCAACGAGGCTCCCATCATCACGCCCGACGGTCTTATGACGTTCGAGGGTAGCTACAAGGCCCCCGATAACTCGGACGTGCTGCCCATCACGCACCGCAGCTTCGATAACGATGCCATCATGTTCACCGATACTCCGGGCTCTACGCTCACACTGCGCGGCCGCAAGTCGGGCCACGGCGTCAAGATCGACTTTGAGGGCTTTAAGTACATCGGCGTGTGGTCTGCCGCCAACGACGCTCCGTTTGTGGCGCTCGAGCCCTGGACCGGTCATACCACCATGGACACCGAGGACGACGTCTTTGAGCACAAGGTCAACACCATCACCTTGGCTCCCGGCGCTACCGATAAACGTAGCTTTAGCGTCACCTTGCTCTAGATGTGACAAAGGGACAGTCCCTTTGTCCCTTCCCGCCCGCTAAGCCTCCCTGCCACATCCGGCAGGGAGGCTTTTTGGTAGGTAGCCATTGGGGATGTTCTTAAACGACTACTGTGTGTCTATTAATTTTTCGCGCACATGCCGCGCTGCTGGTTGCGGGCGTATATCCTGTCTTATTGTCAGCAAAACGAAATTGGGAAGGCACCAGATGCAATCTCGACAACAGCGCGACGCGCATCCACAGCCGGTATGCAGCCGTCGCATCTTTTTGGGTAGCGCTCTCGCTGCGAGCGCAACCGTTGTCGCCGGCGCACTTGCCGGCTGCCAGCGTCCCTCCACGCTGGAAGTAGTTCAGCCCACGACGGGCGGCGGTCGCGATGACCTGTCCGATTCCGTTATCGGCAAGGATAAGATCCGCATCGGCATGGAGGCGGCCTACGCCCCGTACAACTGGCAGGTTTCCGAGGCCAGCGAGTTCACGATCCCCATCGACAACGTGCAGGGCGCCTATGCCGATGGCTACGACGTGCAGATCGCCAAGATCGTCTGCAAGGCTCTCGGCGGCGAGCCCGTTGCCGTCAAGCAGAGCTTCTCGGGCCTTATCGACTCGCTCAACAACGGCCAGATTGACCTCATCATCGCCGGCATGAGCGCCACGCCCGAGCGCGAGGAGTCCGTCGGTTTTTCCGACCCGTACTTTATCGGCTACTTTGGCCTGTTCGTAAAAGAGGGCTCGCCCTACCAAAACGCGACCAAGCTCAGCGACTTCAGCGGTGCCACGGTGCTCGGCCAAAAGGACACCATGCTCGATACCGTCATCGACGAGATCCCGGGCGTCGTTCACAAAAATCCGGTCGATTCGGTCCCCACGGTGTTCTCGAATCTGCTGCAGGGCACGTGCGACGCCGTGACCTACAACACGGAGAACGAAAAGGGCTATATGGCCCAAAATCCCGGTATCGTCCCCATCCACTTTGCCGAGGGCGAGGGCTTTAAGCAGGAGGTCACGGCAAATGTCGGTTGCCGCAAGGGCTCGGACAAACTGCTTAAGCTCATCGACAAGACACTCAAGGGCATTAGCCAAGAGGAGCGCGACCAAATGTGGGACGCGTGCCTCGACCGTCAGCCGGCATAGGGAGGCAGCATGAAAGGCATCAATCGTCTGGCCTCCTTTATCAAGGCCGACCACCGTTATGTGTACCTGGGCACGAGCGTTATCGCGGCGCTCGGCTTGGCATTTAGCCAGCGCAACCCCACGCCGCTGAGCTTTTTGGCGCCCACCGGCATCTTCCAGGATTGCCTTTGGGCGATTCTTTGGGCCTGGATCGTCGTGTCGGCGGCAGCGCTCGTCACCAAGGTTATGCACTGGAGCGACTATCGCGAAAAGTCACCGTTTGCATCCGAGCGTTTCCGTCGCGGCGCGCGCCTGGGCAGCTATGTCGTGGTCGTCATCGCGGCGATCTTCTTTGTCGACCGCTGCGTCATGTCGTTTATCGATCTGGTGCAGGTGAGCATTGTCTCGGATTCCAACCCCAGCGACTTTTTGTCGAGCTTGGTCTACATGACCTACAAGAGCGGCGACTTCTTCATCCGTGGCATCGAGATCACCATCGCGCTTGCCACCTTCGGCACCGTCATCGCATTCTTCCTGGCGCTGCTCTTTGTGTTCCTGCGTATTCAGACCTTCGACCGCGTAGACAACGACCTGGTGCGCTTCTTTAAGAGCATCGGCCGCGGCTTTGCGACCGTCTACTCCACCATCGTGCGCGGCACGCCCATGATGGTCCAGGGCCTGCTCATCTATTACGCGGGCTTCACCGTTTTGCGCGGCATGGGCTTCGAGACTGCCCAGGCCAACCAGATTTGGAGTACCTTCACCGCCGGCCTCGTTACCATCTCGCTCAACTCCACCGCCTACATGATGGAGGTCCTGCGCGGCGGCATCGAGTCCATCGATCCCGGCCAGGCCGAGGCAGCGCGCTCGCTGGGGCTTTCGCAGTGGCAGGCTATGCGCAAGGTCGTGTTCCCCCAGGGCATTAAAAACGCGATTCCGGCGCTCACCAACGAGCTCATCATTAACATCAAGGATTCGTCGGTGCTCTCGGTCATCGGCGTGTTCGACCTCATGTATGCCACCACCACCGTCGCCGGCGTGTACTACCGCCAGATGGAGGTCTACTGCGTGGCGCTCGTGGTCTACCTGATCCTGACGCTCGTGGCGAGCCGCCTGCTCGAGGCCTTTGGCAAAAAGCTCGGCGCCGAGGCTCCTGCCACGCTGCCCAGCTCTAACTAGGCTTAAGACGAGGAGAATCATCATGGCAGATACCGCCACTACCGGCACCGCGGCCGCCGCACAAACTAAAGAGTCACTCATCCGCGTCGAGGGCCTGCGCAAGAGCTTCGGCTCGCTCGAGGTGCTCAAGGGTATCGACTTGTCCGTCAATCCCGGCGAGGTCGTCACCATCATCGGTGCTTCGGGTTCGGGCAAATCGACCTTTCTGCGCTGCCTCAACCTGCTCGAGACCCCGGACGCGGGCCACATCTGGTTCCACGGCCAGGACCTTACGGCCGAGCGCTGCAATATCAATAAACTCCGCGAGGACATCGGCATGGTGTTCCAGGGCTTTAACCTGTTCAACAACATGGATGTGCTCGACAACTGCACGCTCGCGCCCGTCACGCTCAAAAAGATGAGCAAGGCCGAGGCCGAGAAGGTCGCGATGGAGCATCTGGCGAGCGTGGGACTCGAAAAGTTCGCGCACGCCGCCGTGGGTCGCCTGTCCGGTGGCCAAAAGCAGCGCGTGGCCATCGCTCGCGCCCTGTGCATGAGTCCGCAGATCATGCTGTTCGACGAGCCGACTTCGGCACTCGACCCCGAGATCGTGGGCGAGGTGCTCGAGGTCATGCGCAAGCTCGCGGCCGACGGCATGACCATGGTTGTCGTCACGCACGAGATGGCCTTTGCCCGCACGGTGTCCGACCGCGTGGTCTTTATGGACAAGGGCGTGGTGCTCGAGGACGCCGCGCCGGCCGAGCTCTTTGGCAACCCCAAACATCAGCGCACTCGCGAGTTCCTCTCTCGCTATCTCGAGGACAAATAACCGGCGCAAACGCCTGCGTTGCAGGGCCGCTCCCGTGGGGCGGCCTTTGTCGTCACAATCGAAAGGATGTCATGGCCGAGGTTTGGCGCTTCTTTGCGCATGAGGACGATTTTGCCGATATGGACGAGGCCGGCGCGTGCGAGCGCTTGGGCCGCGTGCTGTCGTTTCCGACCATCTCGAGCATGGATGCCGAGGCGGTGGACTGGCAGCCCTTCGACGACCTGCGCGCCTATATGCAACAGGCCTGGCCGCGCGTGTTTGCGGCGGGCGAGGTCGAGCTTATCGACCACTCGCTGTTGGTGACGCTTGGCGGTTCCGACTCCGCCCTCAAACCCGTCATGCTCATGGGCCACATGGACGTGGTCCCCGTGGTGCCGGGTACCGAGGCCGACTGGACGCACGCCCCCTTTAGCGGACAGGTGGACGACACCTACATTTGGGGTCGCGGCGCTATCGACATGAAGGATCAGGTCGCAGGCATTCTCGAGGCGGTTGAGTATGCGTTGGCGCACGGCTGGGAGCACAAGCGTTCGCTGTTGCTCGCCTTTGGCCAGGACGAGGAAACCACGCAGTACGGCGCTGGAGCTATCGGCCGCGTGCTCGAGGAGCGCGGTGTTGAACTTGAATATCTGATCGACGAGGGTGACTACCGTATTGTTTCGGCTGCCGAGTACAACGCGGGCGAGGGTTGGCTCATGCACGCCGACCTGGCTGAGAAGGGTTATGCCGACATTGTGCTCAAGACAAAGAGCGCGGGTGGGCATTCTTCCAACCCCTACGGCGGCACGTCGCTCGAGGTGTTGAGCCGTGCCATCACCGCAATCTGCGATATCGAGTGGCCGACGCGCGTGACCGATCTGCTTGCCGCGCAGCTTGTCGAGCTGGGGCTCTACACGGCGGATGAGATTGCCGCCAACGGGGATGCCATCGTGCGCGAGTGCCTCGCCAGCAAAAAACTCTACCCGCTCGTGACCACTACCTGCGCGCCCACGCAGATCGAGGGCGGCAGCGCTGGCGCTAACGTGATGCCACAGGATATGTGGGCCAACATTAACTTTCGCATGCTCGAGGGCACGAGCGTGGCCGACGTTGTGGCGCGCTGCCGTGAGGCGGTTGCCGGGGCGGACCTTGCCGGTCGTGTCGAAGTGGAGCTGGGCCCCGGCAGCTCCGAGCCCTCGCCGTCCCCGCGCATCGGTGGTCCCGGCCTCGAGGCGGTTCGCTCCATCGCCGCCCGCTATTTCCGCGATCCAAAGGGGACGGAGGAAAACGGATCATCCGAGCCGTTGGCGATTGTCCCCTCGACCGTGATCGGCGCGACCGACGCTGCCAACTACCAGCACATTTGCTCCGAATGCATTCGTTTTTCGGCGTTTGTGGTCGACGATGACGAGTGCGACCGCGGCGTCCACGGCACCAACGAGCGCATCACCCGCCGCGCCTACCTCCAGGGTGTTCGCTTCCTCATCGCCCTGCTTCAAACGCTCTAGAATGTGACAAAGCGACAGTCTCTTTGTTAGCCGTTGGGGACGCTCTTAAACGACTAGCCGTTAAGGAACGTCCCCAACGGCTACGTCCACTCATTCCGTGCGGGTTATATGCAGGTTTGCCTGCGCACGCTATCATGTATGGGTTAGACCGCAACTATGTACCCCGTACGCGAAGGGATGCGCATGTATCTGAAGATCGACATGCTCTAGCTGGACTTACCCCCGCAATGGCGCCGTGCGCCCCATCAATTCTGCCGATTTTCACCTTCACGCATATAAAGGAGTCCCGTCATGCGCGACAAGCTCGAAAAGATCATCAAGGCCTACGAGGAGCTCGAGAAAAAGCTTTCCGACCCGGCCGTCGCCTCCGATATCAAGGAGTTCACGCGTCTCAACAAGGAGTACGCGCACCAGTCCGACCTCATCGCTGCCTCGCGCGAGTACATCGGCGCGCTCGATGACATCGAGGCCGCCAAGGAAATGCTCCACGATACTACCGATGCCGATGAGAAGGAGATGCTCCAGATGGACATCTCCGAAAACGAGGCCAAGCTTCCCCAGCTCGAGGAAGACATTAAGTACATGCTCATCCCGAGCGACCCCAACGACGACAAGAACACCATCGTCGAGATTCGCTCCGCCGCTGGTGGCGACGAGGCGGCCATCTTTGCCGGCGATCTGTACAAGATGTATCAGCGCTTCTGCGAGTCGCGCGGCTGGAAGACCACCGTGCTCGACTCCAGCCCCAGCGAGGCCGGCGGCTTTAAGTCCATCGAGTTCAAGGTCGAGGGCGACCGCGTCTACTCCGTCATGAAGTTCGAGTCCGGCGTGCACCGCGTCCAGCGCGTTCCCAAGACCGAGTCCCAGGGCCGTATCCAGACCTCCACGGCGACCGTCGCCGTACTTCCCGAGGCCGAGGAGATCGACGTCCAGATCAACCAGTCCGACCTGCGTATCGACACCTACTGCGCCTCCGGTCCTGGCGGTCAGTGCGTTAACACCACTTATTCCGCCGTGCGCATCACCCACCTGCCCACCAACACCGTGGTGCAGTCGCAGGAACAGCGCTCCCAGATCCAGAACCGCGAAGTCTGCATGCAGATGCTGCGCGCCCGTCTGTACGAGATGGAGCTCGAGAAGCAGCAGGCGGAGCTCGGTGCCGAGCGCCAGAGCCAGATCGGCCACGGCAACCGTTCCGAGAAGATCCGTACCTACAACCAGCCCCAGGACCGCGTGACCGATCACCGCATCGGCTTCAACTCCACCTACAACGGCGTCCTCCTGGGCGACCAGCTCGGCACCGTCATCGAGGCGCTCGCCGCCGCCGAGCGAGCCGAGAAGCTGGCTCAGGCTGTTTAGTAGGTTACGCGGTTTTACCAAACCGCGTAACGACTCGACGCTGCAAACGCCCCTAAGCGGCAATCTGACGTTCAATCGTCGGTCGCGTACCGAAGTACGCTTCCCTCCTCTTTCACGTCACCTTGCTCGCTTAGGGGCGTTTTCGCTGACTTATGCTTAACCTGCGGCGCCTTAGAGGTGGTCATTGGGGACGTACTTAAATGGCTAGTCAACTTGTTCGTTCCGGAGGTCGCTCGCTGTCCGTCCTCTACCTGCGGCGTTGCCTTGCTCCGGATGCGGTATGCTCAACCTGCGGGGTTTCCAAGGTAGTCATTGGGGACGTTCTTAAATGACTAGGTTGGGTAAATTGCTTTTCAAATTTATTTAATTTGGTTTGTTAGAAATTAAGCTATTTACCTGCTTAAAGCAATTAACGGTATGCATCTGCAATTGAAAATATTGCTCGAAAATACGTCCAAGAAGTCGCGGGGCCCTTTTTTGTGCGTCGCGTGTCAAGCGATGTGGCAAGTTCTTGGTTAGATATTGGTCAGTTTTGGGGCAACCTTGCCAAAAACTTGACGGATGCAGATTTAGACGTCGACGAATGAACACTTCAGGTGGGCTCCAAGCAAAAATCTGGGCTGATTCTCGATAATCGCCTTCAATCGTCCCTTGCCAAGCGCTGGCCTCGCTTACAATCTGCTCCGACATTCGCGCGCCGCCCGGCGCTTAAGAGGGGAGGACCCCATGGCAAACGAGATCTGGACCATCAAGCGTTGTCTCGAGTGGACCAAGGAGCACCTGGCCGAGCGCGGCGAGGAGCACCCCCGTCTTTCTGCCGAGTGGCTGCTGTGCGCCGCCACGGGCCTGGCGCGCATTGACCTATATATGCGTATGGACGAGACGCTTAACGCGGCCCAGCTCGAGACCATGCATGCGGCCGTCGTTCGTCGCGCCAAAGGCGAGCCGCTACAGTACATCACCGGCAGCACGCAGTTTCGCATGATTGACGTCGCGTGCGCTCCCGGTGTGCTCATTCCGCGCCCCGAAACCGAGATGCTCGTCGAGGAAGTCCTCAATTATCTGGATGCCGAGGTGCTGAGCCCCGAGGCTGCTGCCCGCCAGCGTGTTGAGCTGCCTTGGAACGATGAGGTCGAAGAGGCCCGCAAAGCCGAGGCCGCGCTGGCAGACGAGCGCGCGACCGCCGAGCGCCGTGCCGCTAACCTGACGGCTGCCGATGAGGCGGCGCTAGGCAGCGACGTGCTGGGTAGCCGTGCCTATGCCGAGGAACTGGCCGACCGCGAGGCCGAGGAAGCCGCCGCACAGGCAGCGGAAGCCGAGACTGCGGAAGCTGCTGAGCCCGAGCTCGACGAATACGGCATCGCCATCGAGGGTGCCGACCAGGAGACGGTTTCAGCTCAGGATGCCGCTGCGCCTGCCCCAGCCGAGCCCCGCACTGCTCGCGTTCTCGAGGTCGGCTGCGGCACGGGCTGCATCTCGCTCTCTCTTGCTTGGGAGCGCCGCGGCCACGTTACCTGCACCGCTACCGATATTGAGCCGCGCGCCATCGACCTTGCTACCAAAAACCGCGATGCGCTTGGCCTCACGTCCGATGAGGTCGCCTTCAGCCTCACGAACCTGGTGAGCTCCATTCCCCGTGAAGAGTGGGGCACCTTTGACGTACTCGTCTCCAACCCGCCCTACATCCCCACCGATGTCATGCGCTCGCTGCCGCACGAGGTCAAGGACTTTGAGCCCGATCTGGCGCTCGAGGGTGGCGCCGACGGCCTCGATATCTTCCGTCGCCTGCTCAACGCGGCGCCCTACATGTTGCGCGCCGGCGGCCTCTTTGCCTGCGAGCTCTACGAGGGCGCGCTCGACGCTGCGGCCGAGCTCTGCCGCCAAGCGGGTCTGTCGGACGTGCGCATCGTCCACGACCTCACCGATCGCCCCCGCATCGTCCGAGCCATCGTCACCGAGCCCAAACAGCGCCAGTAATATTTATTAACTGGTTAGCAAAAATTATAAATTAGTTTATAATTAGGACGGCTGAAAGAGGTCGGCCCATGCAACCTCCTACCTTTCGGGAAATCATTGCCCTACTCAAGCACGATGGATTCGTGAAGGTCGCGCAAGTCGGTAGTCATGCTAAGTATGTTTCTGGTGACCGTGTTGTCACCGTGAACGGCTCTGGTGGTGATCGACCAAAGAAGGGCACGTGGGCAAGTATTCGTCGCCAAGCTGGATGGTAGTTGGAGGCAAAATGAGGCAGCGATTTACCTATGACTGCGTTCTCATAAAAGAAGACGACGGTTACTGCGCTAGCTTCCCGCAGATTCCCGGCGCCTTTGCCGATGGCGATACGCGCGAAGAAGCGATTGCCCATGCTACCGAGGCACTGATGGCGTTTTTGGCCGACGACCTCAACAACGGTTTGACTCCGGCAGGGTACGAACGCTCGGCCGAGGTCGTGGCCCTTTCAGTCGAAATCGACCACGAGGACGCTCGGGAAGCGGCGTGCCGAACATTTAAAGACGCAGCGCTGGACCTCAAAGTCTCCGCTCCGCGGATTACCGCGCTGGTCAAAGCCGGAAAGCTCGATGTTGAACTCGTCGACGGCCGTCGGATGATAACGATAGACAGCATCGAGCGCTACGCCGCCCAAGAACGCCACGCCGGCAGGCCAAAGAAGTTCGTCGCAGTCCAATAACCCCCTCACTTTCACCGACTACTAGAGCCGCTCACCAAACCAACATGCGCTCTGGGCAAATAGGTTGAACGTTTCGTGCGAGAATGCCCCACAGTAAACAAACTTGCACCAGAGCGTAAGGGGCTGGCATACACATGCAGACGGTCTATCGGGTATACGAGGGAACGCGCGAGCCGCATCGGCTTGCCGTCGAGCGCGCGGCCGAGGTGCTCGGCCGCGGCGGCCTGGCTTTGATCCCGACCGAGACCGTCTACGGTGTCGCCGTGGCAGTCAACGCCTTCTCGGACGCCGTGCCCCAAGATACAAGCGAATTCCCATCGTGGCCGCGCGATCCGCAGGCTGCCGTCAATGGCGCCGCAGTTCCTGCGCTCGGCACCGGCTATCGCCGTATCTTCACTCTCAAGCAACGTGAACTCACGCAAACCGTCGCTTGGCTGGTCGATGGCGTCGAAGCACTCGACCGCTATGGCGTGGATATCCCGGAAGATGCCCGCATACTCGCGCGACGATGCTGGCCGGGAGCCCTGACTATCGTGGTCAAGGCAGCCCCCTGCGTGCCGACCTTCATGCGCGCCGCCGACGACACGGTGGCACTTCGCGCTTCGGCCTCGCCCGTGGTGCAGGCGCTCATCCGCGCCTGTGGCAGCCCCCTTGCCTGCACCAGCGCCAACACGCATGGCGCGCCCGCGCCGGCAAGTTTTATCACGGTGGAGGGTCGCATCCTGGAGGGGGTCGATGTTGCCGTCGACGCCGGTGAGACCCCGTGTCGCGACGCCTCGACCATCGTGTCGTTTCAGCACGGCGAGCTCCAGATCCTGCGCCAAGGCGCACTTCCCGCATCAGAGATCGAACGGGTCCTGTCCGACCCGATGCAATAGAAAGGTGTAAGCGATGTCGTTGAATCTGGGCAGCCTGGGCATGGAAGATGCCTCGTTTAACTTTGGCGGTTCCTACATCATGGCGCTCGACTGCGGCACCACCTCGGTACTTGCGACCATCGTCGACGAGTACGGCTGCATCGTCGCGCAGGCACGTCGTAGCGTCAAAACCAGCTTCCCGCGTCCCGGCTGGGTGGAGCAAGACCCCATGACGGTCCTTGCCAGCCAGATCGCGGTCATGATGGAAGTCCAGTTTAAGAGCGGTATCCACTCCGACCGCATTGCCGCCATCGGCATCTCCAACCAGCGCGAGACCACGGTGGTCTGGGACCGCGTGAGCGGCCAGCCCATCTATAACGCCATCGTATGGCAGTGCCGTCGTACCGCGCCGGCGATCGACGCGTTGGTTGAACAGGGTTGCGAGGAGCTGGTGCGCTCCCGCACGGGGCTTACGCTCGACCCGTATTTCTCGGCCTCCAAGGTGCAGTGGATTCTCGATAACGTCGACGGCGCGCGTGAGAGCGCCGCGGCGGGCGACCTTATGTTCGGCACCATCGACACGTGGCTCATCTACAATCTCACCGGCGGTCAGGTTTTTGCTACCGACTACACCAATGCCAGCCGCACCGCGCTCTTTAATATCCATGCGCTCGATTGGGACGACGATCTGCTGGCGCTTTTCGACGTCCCGCGTTCCATGATGCCCGAGGTTCGTTGGAGCTCGGGCGATTACGGCCGCGTCGCGAGCGACATCATGACCAACATGCCACCCATCATGGGCGTGGCGGGCGACCAGCAGGCGTCGCTATTCGGCCACTGCTGCTTCCATCCCGGCCAGACCAAAAACACCTATGGCACGGGTTGCTTTATGCTCATGAACACCGGCGACGAGATCGTCGAATCCAAGAACGGTCTGGTCTCCACGATCGGTATCGCCGCTGACGGCAAGATCAGCTATGCGCTCGAGGGTTCTATCTTTGCCGCAGGCTCCACCATGAACTGGCTGCGCAACAACATGGGCATCATCTCGAGCGTGAGCGAGTCCGCGCAACTCGCCGCTTCGATCAACGACAACGAGGGCTGCTACTTCGTCCCCGCCTTCGCAGGCCTGGGCGCTCCCTGGTGGGACCCGCATGCTCGCGGTATCGTGTGCGGCCTGACCGGCGCCTCGAGTCGCGCGACCATTGTGCGTGCGGCCTGCGAGTCCATGGCCTATCAGAGTTATGACGTGCTGCGCGCCATGGAGCAGGACGTGGGACTTTCGATTGAGCGCCTGTCCGTCGATGGCGGTGCCTCGCGCAACGAGTTCATCATGCAATTCCAGGCCGATCTGCTGGATATCCCCGTGCTGCAGTGCGAGACGGTGGAGACCACGGCGATCGGTGCCGCGTACTTGGCGGGCCTTGCCGTCGGCTATTGGGAGGACCTGGAGGAGCTGGAGCAAAACGCTCAGATCGTTAAGACCTTCCTTCCCCATATGTCCGCCGAGCGCCGTGAGAGCAATCTCGCTGGTTGGCGTGATGCCGTCAAGCGTTCGCTCAACACCGCTCAGTAGGGTTGCGACGAGCTGCTCGATACAACAAACCGTTAAACTTATGCACGGCGCGCGGCAACAACATCGCCATGCGCCTTGTCAGCAAGGCCATCTTCCGGCCGCAACGAAAGGGGCAATCAACCCATGACCGTCACCTACGATACGTCCCGTGTGACCCTTGTCGATCACCCGCTCGTCCAGCATAAGCTGTCGATTCTGCGCGACAAAAACACCGGCACCAACCAGTTTCGCCAGCTCGTGCGCGAACTCGCACTTTTTGACGGCTACGAGGCCATGCGCGACCTGCCCATGGAAGACGTCGAAGTCGAGACCCCCATCACCACCGCAACGTTTAAGCAGCTCGCCGGCAAAAAGCTCGCCATCGTTCCCATTCTGCGTGCAGGCCTTGGCATGGTCGATGGCATCCTCGACTTGGTACCCTCCGCTCGCGTGGGCCACATCGGTATGGAGCGCGACGAGGTTACCCACGAGCCGCATGAGTATTACTGCAAGATGCCCAAGGATATCGACCAGCGCATCTGCCTGGTCGTCGACCCCATGCTCGCCACGGGCGGTTCGGCCGAGATGGCCATCAGCTACCTGCGCGAGCGCGGTGTCAAGGACATCCGCATGCTGTGCATCGTCGCGGCCCCCGAGGGCCTCAAGTCGCTGACTGAGAAGGACCCCGATGTGCATATCTATACCTGCGCCATCGACGACCATCTCAACGAGGCTGCCTACATCGTTCCCGGCCTGGGCGACGCCGGCGACCGCATCTACGGCACGCTGTAATCTCTGGGCCATACCGGCTAACGTCGAAAATACGAAGAAATGGTGCGCGCGGTCGAACAAAAGACGACCGCGCGCACTCCTGTTAACGGACGTTTTGCCCTGCAGGGTTCGAGAAAAACGTATTACCGTACCTGCGGCATAAAGAAGGTCTTAAGAAAACGAACAGGTGCGTATTAACCGATGCTTTTTCGGTTGTACTTTAGCAATTGGCTCGTACAATAGTCACCAATGTTTGGCGGGAACTGTCCTGTGAGGCGATAAAAAAGGAAAGTGAGGACGCCAGTGTTTCAGATAGCCGATCTGCTCGCTATCGTTGCAGGTGCCATCGCGGGCGCGATTGCCTTCCTTCCCTTTGTCTTTACGCTCAAGCCGGTTCTTGACGATAAGCAGAATGCGGACATGCTCAAGGGTATGGTGAGTCTCGCGGTCTCGGCAATCGCGTTGCTTGTCTTTACCTTGGTTGTGTTTGTGTTGTTCGGAGAGGCATTTCGCATGTTCCTCCTGGGCGAGGCGATCGGCTTCGTGGCCTTTATGGCCGCCTGCGCGGTTCGCGTCGCCAAGGCGCTGCGAGATCCTCATGAGGTCGAAAGGTAAGTCGTGGAAATTTTTGAAAAGCTGCCTGATGAGATTAATCATCTGGTCAGCGAGTTCAGCTCCACCCCTGTCGTGGGCGATCTGAGCTGCGGCATCACGCAGTACTCGTTTTGGCTGATCGTCTCCACGATCGTGCTCCTGATCGTCCTGGCCGTGTTCAAGAAGAAGCAGACCCTGGTTCCCAAGGGCTTCTTCGTCAACGGTTTCGAGTACATCATCGAGTACGTCGAGAACGATATCGGCAAGGGTGTCGTGGGTGAGAACTGGAAGAAGCACTTCCCATTCCTGTGCTCGCTTTTCCTGTTCATCCTGATCAATAACATGATCGGCCTGATCCCGGGAATGAAGCCCGGCACCGGCGCAATCGGCTCCACCGCCGCACTCGCCATTTTCGCCTTCGTGTACTTCATCTACTACGGATGCAAGGCTCACGGCGTGATCGGCTACATCAAGAGCCTCGCCCCGCAGGGCGTGAGCTTCCCGATGAACGTGCTCGTGTGGGTCGTCGAGCTTTTCTCGACCTTCCTGCGCCTCATCACGCTTGCCGTCCGTCTGTTCTGCAACATGTTCGCAGGACACGTGGTCATGGGCTCGTTCGCCATCATGGCGAGCATGTTCATGCAGCCGCTGCTTCAGCAGGTTTCCGCGGCCCACGCCGTCGGCGCCCTGCCTTCGCTGGCCTGGCTTGCCATCCTCATCCTGATTTATGCGATCGAGCTTGTGGTCGGCGCCATTCAGGCTTACGTCTTCACGGTCCTTACCGCCGTGTATGTCTCCGAGGCAGAGGAGGTCGCGGAGGAGGAGTAGTCTTCCGTTCGCGCCTTAAAGGTAAGCAATTCGTTAAACCGCCGGTGCCCGTACCCATGGAGCCCGGCAGTTATAAAAAGGTTATCCTGCGTGAAATAAGACACGCACGACAAAGGAGGAATCGTGGGAGTTATCGGTTACGGTCTCGGTGTTATCGGCGCTGGTCTTGCTATCGGCCTGTCTGCTCTGGGTGCTACGGGTGCTATGGCTCGTCAGCCTGAGGTCCAGGGCCGCGTGTTCACCGTCTTCATCATGGGCTCCGCCTTCGGCGAGGCTCTGGCTCTGATCGGCTTCGTTGTCGCGCTGATCGTTAAATAGCACGGAGCGTCAAGTATGAATCTTTCATCCCAGAAGAGCGCGATCGCACTCTCCGCGTCCGCGGCCGCGCTGCTCATGCCGGTTTCCGCGTTCGCTGAGGACGGCGCTGCCGGTGCGGACATCCTCATCCCTAAGATGGCGGAGTTCATCCCGGCGCTTATCGCCTTCCTGATTATCTGGATCGTGCTGGCCAAGGTCGCCCTGCCGGGCATCATGAAAACCATGGAGGAGCGCGGCAAGAAGATCGAGGAGAGCCTCGACGAGGCCGAGAAGACCAAGCAGGAGGCTATCGCCAAGCGCGCTGAGTCCGACTCGATCGTCACCGACGCCCGTCGTCAGGCTGCCGACATCGTTCTCGAGGCCCGTAAGGACGCCGAGTCCGAGCGTGCCCGTATCATCGAGGCTGCTCACAAGGAGGCCGAGGAGATCATCGCCAAGGCCCATACGACCGTCGAGGACGAGCGCAAATCCATCTACGCCGGTGCCGCGAGCTCCATCGCCGACCTGTCCGTTGCCGTCGCCACCAAGATCGTGGGCGAGGCACTCGAGGACGAGGCCGAGCAGAAGAAGCTCATCGAGCGCTACATCCAGGAAGCAGGTAGCCTGAATGCCGACTAGCCGCTATCAGGACAAGGTGCTCGAGACCTACGCGCGCTCCCTTCTGGAAGCCGCCAAGGCCGAGAGCCATGTGTTCGAGGACCTCGAGATGATCGAGCGCCTGGCTTCTGCCAGCCCCGAGATCATCGCCGTGCTCGACACCATGTCCAAGCGCGACCAGCTCGACCTTCTTCCCAAGGTGGCAGCTGCCTTTAAGTATGTTGCCGAGGAAGACGAGGATGTAGTGGGCGTGACCGTCACCACGGCGATCCCGCTCGACGACGAGCTGCGTCAAACCATCACTAAGAAATGCGAGCAGGACTTCGGCCGCAAGGTATTCCTTATCGAGCAGGTCGACCCGTCTATCGTGGGTGGCCTGGTGCTTGAGGCCCGCGGCGAGCGTCGTGACATTTCCGTCAAGACGCAGCTGCGCATCGCGCAGGAGACCCTCGCAAACTCTGCTAATTCGTACGGAGGTGAAGCCTAATGTCCGAAACCCTCAATGCCCAGGATATCGCCAAGAAACTGCAGGAGCAGCTCACGAGCCTCTCCGCGACGGTCGATACGCATGAGGTTTCAACGGTCGACGAGGTAGGCGACGGCATCGCGCGCGTCTCCGGCCTTAAGAGCGCCATGGCAGGCGAGCTTCTGGAGTTCAAGAGCTCCGATACCGGTGAGACCGTCTTCGGCCTTGCCCAGAACCTTGACCGTGACGAGGTCGGCGCCGTTCTGTTTGGTGCCGTCGACTCCATCAAGGAAGGCGACGAGTGCCGCACCACTGGTCGCATTATGGATATCCCTGTGAGCCGCGCCATGCTCGGCCGCGTCGTCAATCCGCTCGGCCAGCCCATCGACGGCCTGGGCGACATCGTCGCCACGCACCGTCGCCCCATCGAGTTCAAGGCCCCCGGCGTCATCGACCGTACCCCGGTGTGTGAGCCGGTTCAGACCGGTCTGCTCGCTATCGACTCCATGGTGCCTATTGGCCGCGGTCAGCGTGAGCTCATCATCGGCGACCGTAAGACCGGTAAGACCGCCATCGCCATCGACGCTATCCTCAACCAGCGCGGCAAGGGCATGGTCTGCATCTATGTCGCTATCGGCCAGAAGGCCTCCACGGTTGCCAACATCCGCGAGACCCTCGCTCAGCACGGTGCGCTCGACTACACCATCATCGTTTCGGCCACCGCTGCCGATTCCGCCCCTATGCAGTACATCGCGCCTATGGCCGGTGCCGCTATCGGCGAGTTCTTCATGTACAACGGCGAGGACGGCAAGCCCGCCAGCGAGACCAACCCCGGCGGTCACGTGCTCGTCATCTACGATGACCTGTCCAAGCAGGCCGTGGCCTACCGTCAGATGTCGCTGACGCTGCATCGTCCGCCCGGACGCGAGGCCTATCCTGGCGACATCTTCTACCTGCACTCTCGCCTGCTCGAGCGTGCCGTCAAGATGTCCAAGAAGAACGGTTATGGATCCATGACGGCTCTTCCGATCATCGAGACCCAGGACGGCGACGTCTCGGCCTACATTCCGACCAACGTCATTTCCATTACCGATGGTCAGATCTACCTGCAGTCCGAGCTCTTCTTCCAGGGCCAGCGCCCGGCAGTCGACGTGGGCATTTCCGTGTCCCGCGTCGGTGGCGACGCACAGACCAAGGCCATGAAGCAGGTCGCCGGCAACCTCCGTCTGGATCTTGCTTCGTACCAGGAGCTCGCCGGCTTCACGCAGTTCGGCTCCGACCTCGACGAGGCTACTCAGAAGCAGCTGACCCATGGTGCTCGCATGACCGAGCTCCTGAAGCAGCCGCGTTACAAGCCGTTTGAGGTTGGCGAGCAGATCGTTACGCTGTTCGCTGGCAACGAGGGCTTCCTGGATGACCTGGAGATTGCCGACGTGCTGCCTTTCCGTGCCGAGCTCATCGAGTACATGGACAACGGCTTTGGCTCGCTGCTCGACAAGGTTCGCGCCAAGAAGATCGATGATGACACCAAGGCTGAGCTCTTGCGCGTCATCGGCGACTTCAAGCAGCAGTTCATGGCCAAGCACCATTCGGATGTTTCTGGATCAGAGGAGAACTAAGCCCCATGGCCAACCTTCGCGACATTAAGAAGCGAATCTCCTCGGTTACCACGACCAAGCAGATCACGCGCACGATGGAGATGGTCTCTACGGCCAAGATTCGTCGTGCCCTCGATCGCTCCAAGCAGGCCGAGCCCTATAAGGAGGCGCTGACCGACGTCATGTTGACGGTCGCCGGCGACGCCTCCTGTTCGGGCACCGATCCCATGCTGCAGAAGCAAGAGAGCGTCAAGCATGGCCTGATTGTCGTTATTGCCTCGGACCGCGGCCTTGCCGGCGGTTTCAATACGACGGTGGAGCGCACGGCCGAAAAGCTCGCCGCTTCTTGGGCGAACGACGGCATCGAGTGCGAGATCATCGCGTGTGGGCGCAAACCGGCCACGTATTTCCGTGACCGCGCAAACGTCGTCATGCACTTTGAGGGCAACTCCTCTGAGCCCGATTTCAATCAGGCCCGCATGATCTCCTCTCATATCTGCGATGCGTATCGTGCCGGTGAGCTTGACCGTGTCGAGCTTGTCTACCACCACGCCAAGAACCGCGTGGATCAGGAGCTTCGCGTCGAGCATCTGTTGCCGCTCGACCCCGAGATGATCGCTATGGCCCACGGTCCGCGTAAGAACGAGACCGACGCCCCTAAGCGCATCTCGTCCACGTTCGAGTTCGTGCCCTCTCCCGAGCATGTTCTCGGCAAGCTTGTGCCGTCTTATATCCTGACGGTCATCTACCAGGCCCTGATCGATTCGGCGGCTGCCGAGCAGGGTGCACGCCGCAAGGCCATGCACTCCGCGACGGAAAACGCCACCGCGATCATCTCGACCCTTACCCGCACGTATAGTCGCGTGCGCCAGGCTTCGATCACGACCGAGATTAACGAGATCGTCGGCGGAGCCTCAGCATTGGAGGAACAGTAATGGCTAATAACACCGTAAAGCTTGCGGTCGAGGAAGCCACCAAGAAGACGACTGCCGGTGATGGTCGCATCGTGCGAATCATCGGTCCTGTCGTCGACGTCAAGTTTGACGGTGCGGTGCCCCCGATCTACAACGCGCTCACGGTCGAGGCCGAGACCCCGATCGGTCATCTGAGCACGATCCTCGAGGTCGAGAGCCAGCTTCCGGGCGGCGTCGTCCGCACGGTCGCCATGTCCTCGACCGACGGCCTGCAGCGCGGCCTCATCGCCACCGATACCGGTGAGCCCATGAAGATGCCCGTTGGTCCCAAGACGCTCGGCCGCATTTGGAACGTCATGGGCAAGCCCGTCGACGGCAAGCCCATGCCCGAGGTGGAGGAGTTCTACCCCATCCACCATGCAGCGCCCCGCTTCGACGAGCTCACCACCAAGACCGAGATCTTCGAGACCGGCATCAAGGCCGTCGACCTGCTTGAGCCCTACATCCGTGGCGGCAAGACGGGCCTGTTCGGCGGCGCCGGCGTCGGCAAGACCGTTCTGATTCAGGAGCTCATCAACAACCTCGCCCAGGAGCACGGCGGCACCTCGGTGTTCACCGGCGTCGGCGAGCGTACCCGCGAGGGCACCGACCTGTTCCTCGAGATGAGCGAGTCTGGTGTTATCGACAAGACCTGCTTGGTCTATGGTCAGATGAACGAGCCGCCCGGAGCGCGTCTGCGCATCGGTCTGGCCGGCCTTACCACCGCTGAGTATTTCCGTGATCGTGGCCAGGACGTTCTGCTGTTCATCGACAACATCTTCCGCTTCTCCCAGGCAGGTTCCGAGGTTTCCGCACTGCTGGGCCGTATGCCGTCCGCCGTTGGTTACCAGCCCACGCTGGCAACCGAGATGGGCGACCTCCAGGAGCGCATTACCTCGACCAAGACGGGCTCCATTACCTCCGTCCAGGCTGTCTACGTCCCCGCAGACGACCTGACCGACCCGGCGCCTGCCACGACGTTTACGCACCTCGACGCCACCACGGTTCTTTCGCGTAGCATTTCGTCGCTCGGCCTGTTCCCGGCTATCGACCCGCTCGCATCTTCCTCCGACGCTCTCGATCCCTCGATCGTCGGCGAGGAGCACTACCGTGTCGCCGTCAAGGTCCAGGAGCTCCTGCAGGAGTACTCCGACCTTCAGGACATCATCGCCATTCTGGGTATGGACGAGCTGTCCGAGGAGCAGCGCCTTACGGTCAACCGCGCTCGTAAGATTCAGCAGTTCCTCTCGCAGTCCTTCCACGTCGCCGAGAAGTTCACCGGCAACCCCGGTGTCTACGTCCGCGTCGAGGATACCGTCCGCTCTTTCGCCGAGATTGTCGACGGCAAGGCCGATGACCTGCCCGAGCAGGCTTTCCGCTATGCTTCCACGATTGAGGACGTGCGCGAGCGCGCCCGCAAGATGGGGGAGAAGTAGGTTATGCGTATCCGCATCGTGTGCCCCGTGAGCTGCGCCTATGAGGGCGACGCTGCGTTTGTGTCGATTCCGTCCACGGATGGCGAGTTTGGCGTTCTGCCTGCTCACTCCAGCGAGATCTGCACGATCGACCGCGGTTACGTTCGCGTTTCCGATAAGGCCATGGGCACTGTCGACCACACGTTTGCCGTGGCCGGCGGCTATGCCCAGGTTGCGGACGATGTCGTGACCGTTCTCGCCGAGCGCGCTTGCGATCTGGCGACCGTCGATGCCGACAAGCTTAAAGCTGATATTCAAGGTTTTGAAGAGAAGCTGGGTAATTTGTCGGAGGATGATGCACGCCGCGCCTACCTCTATAATGAAATCGCATGGTGTAAGCTCAAGCTTGCCCAATAGTCAAACGATTTAACGTTCGACCATTTGCGAACACATCATGCCCGGGATGGCCCAGCCACCCCGGGCATGCTTTTTGAAAGGGTAGACCTTGGATATTATCCGCGTTGAGGGTGGCCACGCCATCGGAGGCTCCGTGCCCGTCTCGGGCGCCAAGAACTCCGCGCTCAAACTCATGGCGGCAACGCTTCTGGCGCCGGGCAAGACGACGCTGCAGAACGTGCCCGATATTTCCGATGTCCACGTGATGGGCAAGGTGCTCAAGGGCATGGGCGCTACGATCGATGTTCTCGACGAGCACACGCTCGAGATTGATACCTCTCAGGTCGATTCATGGGAGGCCCCCTACGAGCTCGTTGCCAAGATGCGCGCTTCCACCGCCGTCATGGGGCCCCTGCTGGGCCGCTTCCATCGCGCCAAAATTGCCATGCCGGGCGGCTGCAACCTGGGTGCTCGTAAGATCGATATGCACATTCTTGGTCTTGAGGCCCTGGGCGTTGAGTTCGATACCGCCCACGGTTACATCAACGCTAATGCGCCCCAAGGTCTGCGCGGTACCACCGTCACGCTCGAGTTCGCCAGCGTCGGTGCGACCGAGAATCTCATCATGGCCTCTGTGCGCGCACAGGGCACCACGGTTATCGACAATGCCGCCCGCGAGCCCGAGATCGTCGATCTCGCCAACATGCTCAACGAGATGGGCGCCAAGATTGTTGGCGCCGGTACGCCCGTCGTGACTATCGAAGGCGTGGAAGAGCTCCATCCCGTTATCCATCGCGTGGTGGGCGACCGCATCGAGGCCGGTACCTTTATCGTCGCCGGTGCGTTGATGGCGGACGATCGCGGTGTCGATGTCACGGGCTTTTGCCCCATTCATTTGGGCATGGTGCTCAAGAAGATGGAGCTCATGGGTATCGACTGCGAGCGCGTCGAGGATGGCGTCCATGTGAACCGTGCCGAGCGTATCAAGCCGGTCGACATCCAGACGCTTCCGTTCCCCGGTTTCCCGACCGACATGCAGGCGCAGATTATGGTGCTCTCCGCCCTTGCCGACGGCAGTTCCGTTATTACCGAGAACATCTTCGAGAATCGCTTTATGTTTGCCTCTGAGCTGGTGCGCATGGGTGCCGACATTCGTATCGAGAGCCATCATGCCATGATTCATGGCGTCAAGGGCTTCTCGGGTGCACAGGTTACCTCGCCCGATTTGCGCGGCGGAGCGGCCCTCGTCGTAGCGGGCTTGATCGCCGACGGGACGACCGAGGTTTCGGCTATCCATCACATCAAGCGCGGCTACGAGCAGTTTGTCGAAAAGCTGCAGGCGCTCGGCGCGCATGTCGAGCATGCTACCGTCCCCGATCCCGTCATCTACTAATACAGGTTGCCTATGTTTAATAAAAAGCCCCTCGCGGATACCACCACCCGAAGACCCTCAACTGGTGCGCAGGCCAAGATCTACAGTCGCGATAACGTGGCTCGCTATTCCGAGCGCGCTCGTCAACGCCGCCGTAGCCACACGATTCGTCACGTCGCGCTCATTGTCGTGCTTGGCGTGCTGCTGAGTGCCACTACCGCTGCCGGCCTGTGGTTTGCCACCATTATGGGCAAGCTCGGCGATTCTAATGTCATTACTGACAATCTGCGTCGGGTTCTGGTTGACACCGATGAGGCAAAGGATCCGTTCTACGTGCTGCTTCTTGGCACCGACGGCCGTCCGGGCGAGGATACGTATCGTGCCGACTCGATTATCCTGGCACGCATCGACCCCACGCAAAAGCAGGCGACGCTCATTTCCGTTCCGCGCGACACCAAGGTCGAGTACAAGGGCGAGACCATGAAGATCAACGCCTGCCATACCGTTGGCGGCGCCGAGGCCATGGTCGAGGCGGTCAACGAGCTGTGCGGTGTTCAGATTTCCCACTATGCCGAGGTCAGCTTCGACGGTATGCAGGCGCTGATTGATTCGGTTGGCGGTATCGACATTAACGCAACCGATGATGTTGACGACCCCGAGCACCTGGATATTAAGATTACCGCTGGCCAGCAGCATATGGACGGTGCCACCGCCCTTACCTATGCCCGCTGCCGCTACACCTATGCCGACGGCGATTACACGCGCATGCGCCACCAGCGTCAGGTGCTTGGCGCCCTTGCCAACCAGATTCTCAATAACTTCGATGCCACGAAGATCTTTGGCCTGGTTAATTCGCTGTCCGATATGCTTGTAACCGATATGAGCGTTCAGGATATCGTGGCTACGGTCAACGCCATGCGCGGTATGGATGTCGACGGTATCTACTCGGCCAACCTGCCCTCGTACGCCGACGACAGCACCATGATCGACGGTGTGAGCTACGTCTTTGTCTACGAGGACGAGCTCAAGGAAATGATGGAGCGCGTCGATGCCGGCAAGGATCCCAAGGGTCCCAACACCATGGGTCTTTCCGACGGTTCCAGCTCTACGATCGGTGACCTCAGCAACAACACGTCTGACGACTACGCAAACGGTACCGCAACCTCATCGGTCAGCTCTGACGATTCTGATGACTCAAGCGATTCGAGCGATTCGGACTACTACGAAGAGCCCACCGGTGACGGCAACGGCTACGAAGCCAACTACTAAGTTACGGCGTTTTACCAAACGCCGTAACGGCTCGACGCTGCGCGCCGCCCAAGGCGACAATTTGTCATTCAAAAGGCAGGGCATGACCAGAAGGTCAATGCCCTGCCTTTTTCATGCCAACTTGTTCGCCTTGGACGTCGCTCGCTGACGTTGGCTCAACCTGCGATGTTGACTACTCCCCTTGTATCAAAAACCGCCCCGTTCTCTGTAGAGGACGGGGCGGTTCGTCTTTTGGGCTTATGCAGCCAGGCTTATGCGAAACGGGCGACGAGCTCCTGCAGGACGTCGGTCATCTTGACGAGCGAACTGACCGGGACGAACTCGTTGACGCCGTGGTAGCAATAGCCGCCGGTGGAAAGGTTGGGGCAGGGCAGACCGCGGAACGACAGCTGCGCGCCATCGGTGCCGCCGCGAATCGGCAGCACTTGGGGCTCAACGCTGCAGGCAAGGTAGGCTTCCTTGGCAACATCAATAAGCTCGGGATAGTCACGAACGATCTCGGCCATATTTCGATACTGCTGCTTAATCTCGACCGTCACGCGCTCCTCACCCAGACGCTGGTTGAGCATCGAGGCGGCGGCATCAATAAGGTCGAGTTTCTGCTGGAACTTGGCGGCATCGTGATCACGGACGATATAGCGCGCTGTGGCGTGATCGACGGTCGCAGATACACCCTCAAGGTGATAAAAGCCCTCGTAGCCTTCCGTATACTCCGGACGCTGCACGTAGGGGAGCAACGCGTTGAAGTCGCAGAACAGATTGCCTGCGTTGACCATACGGCCCTTGGCGTCGCCCGGGTGGATGGACTGGCCCTCAAAGCGGATGGTCGCCTCGGCGGCGTTAAAGCACTCCCACTCCAGCTCGCCGATGGGGCCGCCGTCGACCGTGTAGGCGTACTTGCAGCCAAAGGTATCGATATCCAACAGCTCGGCTCCGTGACCGATCTCCTCGTCAGGGCAGAAGCAAATGCCGAGTGCGGGATGGGGCAGAGAGGGGTCCTGAGCGATACGCGCGACAAGCGACATGATCTCGGCGACGCCTGCCTTGTCGTCCGCGCCCAGCAGCGTGGTGCCATCGCTGCAGACCAGGTCCTCACCCGCGAGGTCGTTCAGGGCGGGAAGCTTGGCGGTACTCATGGCAACGGGCTTACCGTCAACCGTGCCGCAGACCAGGTCGCCGCCTTCGTAGTGTACGATGTGCGGCTTCACGCCGGCGCCCGGTGCAACTTCGGTGGTGTCGAGATGGGCGATCAGGCCAAGGGCGGGCTTGTCCTCAGCGCCCGCACTTGCGGGGATATGCGCGCAGACATAGGCATGCTCGGTCACGTGGGCATCTTCCGCACCAAGCTCGCGCAGCTCTTCAGCCAGCACGTTGGCAAGGTCAAACTGAACGACGCTCGAGGGTACCTGGTCGCAGTTTGCATCCTCGGACTGCGTGTTGATCTGGACGTAGCGCAAAAAGCGCTCGAGGACATCGGGGTTCGTGGTGGTGTTTTCCATAAAGACCGCTCCAATCTTGGTCGTCGTGTGCAACAAGAACTCTAGCACGGTATGCCACGGCATACCGCGACGCTTGGATGGGGTAGAATCAGCCATTGAATGCAGAAGGGACGGAAGATCATGGATACGACAAATAGCTCGCGCGAACTACATCTGACGGTGGCGAACGAAGACTACTTGGAGTGCATGGTTCGCATTGAAAGCGAAGAGGGGGAAACCAACGGCGTGCGATCGGTCGACATCGCGCAGCGCCTTGGCGTCTCCAAGGCATCGGTCAATAAAGCGGTTTCGGCGCTCAAGGCATCCGAGCTTGTCGAGCAATCGCACTACGGCAAGGTAGTCCTGACCGATCGC